>CAYRWJ010000007.1:0-31256 GCA_964427985.1 uncultured Methanosarcinales archaeon | reverse complement strand
AGAGTCAAGACTTAACATTTTAAGAAAAGTTTTTGATATGGATAAATATAAACGAATTAAAGAAAATGCTAACATATTTCTTATGTCATTAAGAGATGAACTGTTGATTGATGAAACTAAACTTCAAACACTTTTAGATAAGCAAAAAGAATTAGCAGAAATTTCTTTACAACTTAAACAAGTTGATGGTGGGCTTAAACAACTCCTTCCAAATGAAGTTGTCATTATGGCAGAAAAAAAGTTAAAAATTCAGGAGATTAATGAGGTTGAAACTAAATTAACTGCGCTAACCAAACTTAAGCAAGATTTTTCAATTCAAGAAACAAATTTAAAAAATATTGAAACTAAAATAACTTCTAATATTAACAAAGTTTTTGAAACTAAACAGAAAAAACAAATTTTAGAAATGGAACTTGCTCAAACAAGTTTGGATAATGAAGAAGAATTAAAAGCTAAAATAATTGCGTTAACTAATGTTCTAGCTAATTTAGAACAAAAAGAACGCGATGTTATTGCCAAAACTTTTTCTTTTAAAGAAAAAATAAAAGATGCTGAACAGTTAAAAGAAAAAATATCTCAATTAAAAAATTGTCCACTTTGTCTTCAATCTGTTGATGACCTTCATAAAAACCTTGTTTCTGAGGAAGAACAAAAAAAGATTCAAGAATGTAAACAAAAAATTGAGTTATTAAATAACGAACCAATCAATACTGCTGAAAAAAAGAAACAGTTAGATGAATTTAAACTTGCTTTTAGTAAAATTGAACTTATTAAGTTTAAAAAGAAAACTTTAGAAGAATATTCGTTAACAATAAAAGAATTAGAATCAGAAAATGATGAAGCTAAAACAAAAATTGAGATTGTAAACAATACAAAAGAAGAATTAAAAATAAAAATTGTTGAATTTGTTCAAATTGAAGAATCTTATAAACTTCTTAAACAACAATATCTTGAAATTTTGGAGAGAGAAAAAAACTTACATGTGAAACTTGCAGAACTAAAGACAAAAAAAGAAACTTATGCGTTTACAATAAAAAAACTAGAAACAGAAATTGATTATCTTCTTTCTTTACAAGCGGAAGTAAAAAAGAGAAAGGCATTGCAAAATTGGATTAAAGAACATTTTCTTAAGGTTGTTGATCTTATTGAACGTCATGTTATGCTTAAGATTCAACAAGAATTTAATGGTTTTTTCCAAGAATGGTTTAATTTTATGTTAGAAGATGAAAATATTTCTGCAAGACTTGATGAAAAGTTTTCTCCAATAATAACACAAGATGGTTATGAAATAGTTTTCAATGACCTTTCAGGTGGTGAAAAAACAAGTGTTGCGTTAGCATACCGATTGGCTTTGAATAAAATTATTAATGAACTTGTTTCTACTGTGAATACTAAGGACATTATTGTGTTGGATGAACCTACTGATGGTTTTTCTTCGGAACAATTAGATAAGTTGAAGGATGTTTTAGTTCAGTTAAATATGAAGCAGGTAATTTTGGTATCTCATGAGTCTAAGATGGAGTCTTTCGTTAGTAATGTTATCCGAATAACAAAAGAAGAGGGCGTTAGTAAGGTTTTAGTTTAGAAAAGTTTTTAAACTAATTAATGGATAATTAAGTAATTGTAATCACGAGGTAATTAAAATGTCTGAAGAAAAAGATGCAAAAGGTTTGTTTAAGGATTTGATTGTTGCTGAACTTAGTGTTGATGAAAAAAAGTTTGAAAAGAGATTTGTAAAATCTTATACAATTACAAGAAATGCATATGAAAAGGAAGGGAATCAAAGGGATCCTGGCTTTTTTTTAGACAAGATTGACGTTAATATTGATTGGGTTTTTAACGAATTTGAAGCAAAAAATCAAGAAGAAATTGCAAAGGCATTAGGTTCTGCTTTTAGACTGATTGTATCTGTACTTCCCTATTTTACTTTTTTATCTGATGCGGAGAATAAACATAAATTTGTTGAAAAGTTAAAGGCGCTTAAATCAATGCTTGATGATAATGGAAATAATATTGAGTTAGAAATGCTTAAAAAATTGGTTAAACGATTTGTACGAAAGAACAAACGAGATTTAAATAAAGATGCAATTGAGTTCATTAGTGACTGTGCATCTATTTTTGCTTAATTTTTTTCTTTTTCTTTCGACTTTAGTCGTGCCAAAAATGTTTATTTACTTTTTTGAGCATATTATCGTCTCTACCAGCAAAACATTTATAAATTTCTGTGATTATTTGTATTATAACACAATATTGAGGGGATTATATGAAAAAATTATTGATTTATGTTTTGATTTTAACTCTTTTAGTTACTTTTGTTTCTGCTACTGATTTTACTGTTAAAACTACCCTTATAAAAGATGTTATTGATATTGATGAAGTGGCTTCTTTTGAATTAACCATAAAGAATTTTGGGGTTTCTGATTCGTTTAGGGTTTATTATAATGGTGTTGAGTGGGATGTTCCTGCAGTATCTTTTGATTTGAAACATAAAGAACAAAAAGTTATTACTATTAATGCCCGTCCTTTGTATGTTAGTAAGGGTCAGCATGCAATAACTCTTAATGTTAAGTCTAATGATGGAAATGAAGTTGAAAAAGTTCCTTTAATCATTAATGTTAGAGATAAGGATCTTTCTTCTTATAAACCTAGTGTTGGAGTAGTTATTCTTATGCCTGAAGAAATTTCTCCTGAAGAAGATTTTGCAATAAATATGATTTTTAAAAATAAGAATCCTTTAGAATTAGATAATATTGAAGTTAAAGTTGAGAGTTCACAATTTTCTGAAACTAATTTGATATCTTTAATTTCTACTACGAGTGATCAAGTTGGTGAAGCAGATCTTAAATTGAATTTGCCATTAGATTCTACGCTTTCTTCTGAACCTTTTCTTATTACTTTTACTTTAACTCATCAAGATGAAGTAATTTATCAAAATCAGAAAAGTGTTGACATTACCAGTTTTTCTCCTGACTTTGTTGTTAATAAAACAGTTCATAAATCTTTTTTTAAAACTACCGAAGATATTGTTGTGAGAAATTCAGGTAATTTAAATAAAAAACAAATTTTTAAGTTAAAAACTTCAGTTATTAAAAACATTTTTTCTTCTGAGACTCCAAATGCAGGAATTCTTAAAGATGACGGAATCAGATATCTGGTTTGGGAATTAGATTTAGATCCTGGTGAAACTTTTGAAATTGTGGTTATAAGAAATTATCGTCCGTTATTACTATTTTTATTAATTGTTATTATTGTTGTTTTTCTTTATTTTACTCTTAGGAGCCCACTTTCATTAAATAAAACTGCAGAAGTTTTTAAAAAGGAGGATGGAAGTATTTCTGTGTTAAAAGTACAATTAAAATTAAAGAATATTTCTGAAAAGACTATTAGTGATGTTAAAATTTATGATTCAATTCCGCCTCTTGCTGGTTATGTGAAAGAAGAACATATGGGTAGTCTTTCACCAAGTAAGATTTTGAAGCATCAACATAAGGGTACTTTGATTAAATGGGAAATTCCGGTTTTAGAGGGTTTTGAAGAAAGAATAATTAGTTATAAGATTCAAGCTCAGCTTAAGATTTTGGGTGGTTTAAAATTGCCTGCCGCATCTGGTAAGTTTAAGTCTTTAAAAGGTAAAGATCGGTTTTCTAAGTCTAATATGTTTAAGTTAATACTTAAATCTAAAAAAGATGTTAAAGAATAGAGTAAGATTTATAAAACAATTCTGTTTCTTTTTACTTATCCCCGTCTGGCTTAACTGGCTAGAGCACTTGGCTGTAGATGTCGTGTAGAGTTGTCTTTTAAAGACTGAGATGAAACACGACCAGCTGGTACCGAGGGATTCCTGGTTCGAAATTTGACGATAGGAGAATTTCGCTCAGAATGAGGTCAATTCTTGACCGAGTGATGTTGCGAAACTAATATCTTGTTCGTTGCGAAAGTCCGGGGACGGGGATACCTTCTTTTTATAAACGTTTCAATATAATTGCTTTATAGTATATACATAATGTTTTTAAATAATCTTCGTGCACAAAGTAGTATGATTACCAACATTAAAGACGTTAAAAAATGCCCCGATTGTTATAGTGAAGAGCTGATCTATAAGGAACGAGATGACCAGGTTGTTTGTAAGACTTGCGGAGTAATCTTTGAACCTTTAACGCCTAAAGAAGAAGAAGAATTTGAAAAAACAAGAAATTTAACTGATTAATTTTTTTCTGTTGATTAGTTGTTATAATTAAATATTTCTATCTATTTCCATGTTATTTCGATGTCGTCAGTTCGTTCATAAGGCCTTATTTTGCTATCTGTAGTTCTTTTTCCAGATTCGTATTCTACTCTGCCTTGTACTGCTATCATTGCTGCATTGTCTACTAAGTATTGGTTTTCAATAACAAAAAATTTACATCCGCGAGCTTTGCACATTTGTTTGCACATTTCTTGTAGTCTTGTATTGCAAGCTACCCCTCCGCCTAATAATAACTCTTTTTTCCCTGTGTGTGCTAGTGCTCTTTCTGATACTTCTACCATCATTGCAAATACTGTTTCTTGAACTGAATAACAAAGGTCTTTTTGGTTAAATCCTTTGTTTAATTTATCTTTTAAATTGGTCATTAGTCCTCCAAAACTAACATCCATCCCTTTTACAGTATAAGGTAATTCAATGTAATTTTTGCTTTGTTCGGCTAAAGCGGATACTTTTGGTCCGCCTGGAAATCCAAGACCCATATTTCTTGCAAAGCTGTCTAGAAAATTACCTATGCCCATATCTAATGTTTCTCCAAAAATTCTGTACTTCCCCCCTTCATATGCTATTACTTGGGTGTTGGCTCCGGAAACATATAATAATACTGTGTCTTTTGCACCTGTTAATTCTTCTCCAATTGTTAAGTGCGAAATACAATGATTTACCCCAATTAATGGAATGTTATTAACAATGCTTAATGTTCTTGCCACCATTGCTCCAACTCTTAAAGTGTGTGCCATTCCCGGGCCTTGTGAAAATGAGATTAGCTCTACATCTTTCATGTTAATTTTTGCTTCTTTTAACGCTTTTTTGATTACTTCATCACAAACTTTTACATGGTGTTCTTGTGCTTTAAAAGGAATCATCCCTCCTTCTTCGGTTGTGTAACTATCTTTTACATTAGCTAGAATTTTTTTGTTTTTTATTAGTCCTATACCAAATGTGTGGGCGGTGGATTCTATTCCTAATACTATCATGATGCCCTCTTCATTTTGAATTTCATAACTAGTTTTAAAGATTCAATAATACTTAAATGTCTTGTTTTTCTTTCTATTTTTCCTTGTTTTATTGCGTTTATTATGGAGTCTATATTTTTTTCTGCATTAATCAAGGTATAATTTTCTCCTAGTTGTTCTATGAAATGTGTATCTGAGTTTGCAATTACTGGTTTGTTTAATTTTTTAGCTGTTCTTATTGCTTTTCGGTTAAAATTTATTATTTTGTTATGCATGAAACAAAATTCTATTGCATCAAAGAGTTCAGAATATTTTTTTATTTTTTTCCCTATGCAATCCTTTGATGGAAAAAAGGGGTGTGCTGCGATTACTAATTGTTTTTCCCCTTTTTGTTTTCTTAAGTCTTCAAAATGTCTTATATTTAATACTGCATCTTTTTTAAAATTATATAATAAGATATGTTTGCCTTCTATTGTTTTTTCTATTCCGGGAATTAATAAAATTCCTTTTTTTTCAGCATAATCTTTTATTTCTTTGTAGAATACTTGATTGTGAAATGTGAAACTTAATACATTAAAATTTAATTTTACAGCTTTGTCAATAATTTCTTTTGCAGTTACATTAACTTTATCTGCCTTGTCTTCTGCTGCATGTATGTGTAAGTCTGCCTTTAACATCATTTCGTTTCACTTCATTCTGAACTTGCAATTATACAAGACATCATAAAAAACTCTAATATTCTTTAAAAAACTATTGGTTAAATTTTAAAAGAAATTAGTTTACCCTTTTCTTCTTCCATAATTGCTTCATCTATATCTATTTTAGACTTAAGTTTGTTTTCAATTAACCATTTATCTGAAGGAATAATCTTTTCTAATTTGTCGAGTTCAAACCATTTTAGTTTGCCGTGTTCTGATTCCTTAATTTTTTCGTTTTTTATAATTACTTTTGTAAAGAATAGTATAAAACTGTGTTTTATTATTTCATCTCCTCTGACGATTTCGTGTAATATTGAATTTATTGATTCAAATTTTGAATTTAATCCTGTTTTTTCTAGAACTAATCTTTTGCTTGTTTTGGAAAAGGTTTCTTCGATTAGCATTTTCCCCCCAATTAAGGACCAATAGTTTTTGTATGGGCGTCTTTTTCTTTTAATCAATAATATTTTGTCTTTTTTCATTATGGCAACTAGTACAACTGGAAGCGGGCTCATTTCTTTTCCAATTATGTGAGGCAATATTGGTAAATACCTTTCTGCTTCTTTGGTTAAATAATAATACATTCCTTTTTTTTCTAATAACCCTTCAGTTTGCATTTTTTCAAGATGATAAGACACCATGTTAGAACGTATTTCTAATTTTTTTTCAATTTCATTAAATTTTAATTTATTATTTTCTAAAAACATTTTAAAAATGTTTTCTCTTTCTTTTTTTACTAAACTGCCTGAATATCTCATTATTACTCAAATGAAGTTGAGGGATTATTTAAAAATATCGGATGTGTTGTTGTTTTATTGGGGGGATTAAAATGGATGATTTTAAAGAAAAAGCGCATTATATTGCTGTAACTGGCATAATTAAGAAAGATGGTAAATATCTTATTTGTAAAAGAAGTCCTAATGAAAAGGCGTTTCCAAATAAATGGTGTGTTCCTGGTGGTAAGTTAGAAGTAAAAGATTTTGTTAACACCCCAAAAGATACTTCTGCCCATTGGTTTGGTGTTTTTGAAAAGGCTTTGAAACGAGAGGTTAAAGAGGAGACTAATTTGGATATAACGAATTTGGGATATGTTTCTAATCTTGCATTTCTCAGAAATAATGGTTTTTCAACGGTTATTGTTAGTTTATTTGCCGATCATGCAGAAGGTAGTGTTGTTCTTAAGGAGGATGAGCTTACTGAACATGCATGGGTTACTTTAGATGAGGCTAAAAAGTATGATTTGATAGAAAATATTTATGAGCAGATTGAAAAGGTTGATTCATTAAAACAACAAAACATTTAAACACGCTTTTTTTCTTTTTAGTTATGATTATAGGGTGTGTAGGTAAACCTAGTACGGGGAAAAGTACGTTCTTTAAAGCAGCTACTCTAGCTGAAGTAGAAATCGCTTCTTACCCTTTTACAACTATTAAACCTAATGAAGGTGTTGGTTTTGTTAAAACTGAAGATGCTGCTGCTTTTTTCAATAAAGTATCAAATCCCCGTGATGGTTATGTTATTGGAAAAACACGGTTTGTACCAGTACAACTAATTGATGTGGCTGGACTGGTCCCTGGTGCCCATAAAGGTGAAGGAATGGGTAATCAGTTTTTAGATGACCTTAGGCAGGCAGATGCGCTTATACACATAATTGATGTTTCTGGTTCTACTAATGAAAAAGGAGATTCAGTAGAAAAGGGATCTTATGATCCTGCTAATGATATTAAATTTTTAGAAGAAGAACTTGATCAGTGGTATTTTGGAATTCTAAAGAAAGGTTGGGAACGATTTGCACTGCAGGTCCAACAAGAACATTTGGATATTAAAAAAGCATTAGCTAAACAATTATCTGGATTAAAGGTTGATTTGCCAATGGTTGAAGATACCGTAAAGAAACTTAATTTAAATATTGAAAAACCTTTGGAATGGACTGAAGAAAATTTGTTTGCAATTACAAAAGAGTTGAGGCAGTTGACCAAACCTATGATTATTGCTTGTAATAAAGTGGATGTTAACAATGGAAAAGAAAATTTTGAAAAGTTACAAAAAGAGTTTCCTAATCATTTGCTTGTTCCTTGTTCTGCAGAATCTGAAATTGCTTTGAAAGAGGCTGCTAAACACGAATTGATAGATTACGTTCCTGGGGATGGGAAATTTTTAGTTAAGGATAACGAGAAAATAACTGATAAACAGACTAATGCTCTTGAATTTATTAAGGTGCATGTTTTAGATGTGTTTCAATCAACTGGTGTTCAAGAAGTATTGGATAGGGCAGTGTTTGATTTATTAAAATACATTACTATTTTTCCGGGGGGAGTGAATAAGTTAGAAGATAAAAACGGAAATGTTTTGCCAGATTGTTTTTTGATGCCTCCTTGTACTACTGCATTAGATTTTGCATATAAACTTCATACTGATTTTGGAAAGAATTTTATTCGTGCTATTGATGTTAAGACAAAAAAGACTATTGGTAAGGAGCATGAGTTAAAGTCTGGTGATGTTGTAGAAATTATTAGTGGTAAGTAAGTTATCTTTTTAAGTCCAGGATAGTTCTTTTATTGTTATGAATGCTCAAACGTTAGTTGATGTTGAATTGCATGCTCACCTGAACTTTGGTCGTTATAATTTGTGCGATGTAATTGAGGTAATGGAAGCTAAGATGTTGGATGTGGTTGTTCCGGTAGGACAGGGTTATAGCGTTTTTTATGAGATTGCACGGGATGCTAGAAGTCTTCCTAAAGGGTTTTTTAAGGTAGATGCGGATGAGTTGGCAATAAAGGTTGAACATAATGGTACGTTCTTTTATTTTTTAAAAGGGGTGGAATTGGCTACTCAAGAAGCTAATGGTGATGTTGCGCATATGATCATGATAGGATATGATATGTATGAAGAATGGCAACCAATGGATGTTATGATTGATAGGGCATTAGAAAAAGATGCTTTAGTTATTTTGAATCATCCTTTTGTTGACACTAAAAATTTGAGAAATGTAATGAGTCCAGAGCGAGGGCAACAATGGATTGAAAGATGTAAAAAATATTCAGGCAAGGTTGCTTTGGACTATAATGGGTATTGCATTCCTTGGGTTAGAAAACTTTTGGGGGGAGAAGATGTTAATCAGTCTGTTTTAGATTTATCCCGGGCATTAGAGCTTGATGGGGCTAACGTTCCTGTTGTTTCTGGTACTGATCTTCATGCAAGGAGTAGAAGGTCGTTAGAGGCTTTAGGTACTGCTAGAACATCTATGGATGTTGATACCACTTCGGGAAGAACTATTGTGGATTCTTTAAAACAGCAGATCTTTGAAGGAGTGCATGAAAATAGATATCAGACTGTTCCTTTTCTTTCTCATTTTGTACCTTGTTGGGCTATGCATCATTTTTATAGAAATTTACCTGTTTTTTAATAGTTTAAATTCTCTTATCATTTTTTAATAAATTCTTTAAACGTATTGGGTAAGTCAATCATGTATTTTCCTTCGGATAATTTAACTATTAATGGCTTTTTCTTAAATAAGCTCACTAGGTCTAGTTCATATTTTCCTGGTTGTAATACTCGAATACTTTCAAAATCTAATACTACTGGGTCGTCTTTGTTCCAGTCTTGTCCAACTAAGTCAAATACGTCTTTTTCTAGTTCTGTTTTTTGTTCAGTGGATAGTTTTGCTGCAAATTCTTGTTTTTTTAGTTTTTCTAATTTTTCTTTTTTAATATAGAAGAATAATTTTCCACCACAACTACATCCTGTTAAGATTGCTTTATCTCCATCTTCATAGAATTTGTTGCATCGTACACATTGGTGTGGCATTTTTTTTATCTCTTTTTTTTAGGCTATACGAATTTTGTGAGTATAGTCTTTTGTTGCGCGAGAACATTTTCTCGCCATGGGTGTGGCATTTTTTTTATCTCTTTTTTCTTTTGTTAGTATCTTTGGTTAATAATTCGATTTTGTTTGGATTTTGTTTTATTTCTTTTACGATTGATGCTGGTCCAATGATTGTCATACCGGTTCTGTTTTTCCAAATTGCGTTCATCACTCCCATTCTTAATTTGGTTAATAGTGCGGCGTCTTTTGCTGCTGGATTGATTACTGCTAATTCAATTCCTTTGAATTTTTTATTAATTTCTTCCATGGTTATTGCGATTAAGTCTTTTTCTTCTTCGCTTTTAAGTCTACCTTCTAAGAGTACGATTTTGTTTTGTTTAACAATATCTATTAGTTTTTTTACTCTCATTGCAGAACCCATATCAGAAATTTGAGTATGAGGTACAAATTGTAATGTTAGTCCGGCCATTTTTATTTTTTTATTTTACTAAGTCAAATAAACTATCGTAAAATTTATCTTTGTTTTTTCCATATTTAGCACTTATTCCTACAATTTTATATTGGGGGAAGGCGCTTTCTATTTTCTTTATATTTGATCTTTTTAAATCTATCTTATTTGCGATTAGTAAAACTGGTATGTCTCTGGCTTGTAGATTTCCAATTATTGTTATGTTTACTTGAGAATATGGGTCTTCTGTGGAGTCAAGTACTACTATTACTGCGTCCATGTCATCTAACCATTTGATTGAGTCTATTACTCCTTTTGTTGCTTCTTTTGCTCTTTTTTTTGCTTCTTCTTTTTTCATTCCTTTTTTGATGAAATCTTCGTAATCTATTTTTGTTGCTATTCCTGGTGTGTCGACTAAGTTGAATGTTAGTTCTTTTCCATTTCTTTCTATGTTGATTTGTTCTTTTATGTGTATCTCTCTTGTTTCATGTGCAATGTTAGAAACTGTTCCCATTTCTTCACCTAACCAATCTTTACAAATTTGGTTTGCTAGAGTTGTTTTTCCTCCATTTGGTGGTCCATAAAGTCCTAATCTCACGTGCTTTTTCTTCTTGAATACATTCTTTAGAAATTTGTTTAATATCTTCTTTATAATTCCCATCTTATTCCTCTTTTCTTCATTTTTTTATGCTGGATTGGTGATTTATATACTTTTCTATTTTCTAATCCCACTAAAGAGTTTACTACTAAAGAGTGGTGCAAAAACAAAACATTTATATAGTAGATGCACGTTTCTAATATTATATTTAATAAGAGGTAACTAAAATGGGACAAACATGGAATAATTTAAGATTTAATTGTGCCAGTGTTATTGATGACTGGGGCACAAAAAGTACTGTGATTGCTTTAGCTGCTGCTGCTGTTTTAAGTGCGGTAGTTCTTAAACCTCAAAATTATTTTGGAAAAGATAGACCTAGGGGTCCAATGCATTCACCTGTTCAAGCACATAATAATCAATATAGTTTTCAACATAATAATAGACATAATAATCAATATGCAAGAGAGTTAGATGCAAGTTATAATTCTGCAATAAGTTCTCTTGAGAGAAGAAAAGCGTCAATTATACATTCTGCCGGTGCAAAGTCTAGTTTTGGGGGCATTGTTAATAGTGCTTGTAATGCTGGAATTAGTATAAATCGAGCAAGAACTAATGATAGACGAAGACGTAGTTCAAGTCGTAAAAGGTTTGATCATAGAAATTGGGGAAAGGCAGTAGACCATGGAACTGATGCATTAGATGTTTATTGTACTGTTCCACAGATTAATGCTGAAATAGATTCTTTAACGCGTAGATATTCAGGCGTTGTTGCTGATGGAGTTGTAACTCGAAAAGAAGCAATGCGTTTAAAACCAGCTTTTGATCGTGCCATTGCAAAAAGTGGTAGTTATAGAAAGTCTGGTAGACGTGGTATTTGGTAAATATATTTTTTATTTTTTTTAAGGAACTTTTATTTGTAAATCTTTATAAGTATTAAATACCCAGTTTAGTTTACTTTTTATTGCTGGATCAAGCATACTACTTGCCTTATTTTTATTTAATTCTTTAGCTATGTCTGTTAAATGTGCTTTTGGTATTAAATAGGTTAACATAAATGGAGTAAAATTCATTGGGGGAGTACCTTGTGTGAATTTAATATAATGTTTTCTTCCAGCTATATTTTTTAAATAAAACTTAAAAGTTGCTTTGTCTGTACTTCCTATATCTCCATTTTTTTCAAGCCCGCTTTTGTCAATAAAGTCTTTAGCTATACTTTTTAACAAATTCAATTTATCTTCGTTTTCTTGTGTTATTTTTGTTCCTGCATCAGTTATATCGTCTAGTCCTTTTTTTACTTTCTTCTCTAATTCTTCTGCGCTTTCTAAGTTGCCTGCTACTTCTTTATGTAATGAATTTATTACATTTGGTCCTGCATTATATCTTAAATCTCTTATTTTCGTTTTTGTATCTTTAATTAATGCATCAAAGAAGGTAACAAATTTTTTCCTTGTTTTTTCTAATGTTTGAATTTGCTTGTTTAATCTTCTTATTTGACCTTGGTCAAAATCTTTAGTTGTTATTGAAGTTTTTATTTTAGTAATGATTCCATCCATTGAAACCACTTCGGCAATAGCTGAAAAGTTTGTTTCAAATTGGTGTTGTATTTCACTTAGTTTTATTTCTGCTTTTTCTAGTAAGTCTTTTCCCTCTTTTGAATTCTTAAAAATATTTGCTATAGCTTTAAAGTTTGGATTTGAAACATCAAATCTTGGTATGCTTTTTACTACTTTTGTCATTCCTTGTGTATAATCTGCTAATGTTGTAAGACTTGTAGCACTTACGCTATCAATATCTGTTTCTCCTTGAGTTAGCATTCCTGCAGGGTCATCGTTTAAGAATGAGTCTGCTCTTAATTCTTTTATTGCGTCATTCATTGCTTTTTTTGATGTACTCATTTCAGCAATTTGTACACTTCTTTGTTTTGACCAAAAACCTTTTAGTGAAAGTCCCATTAAAAACAATGCTACGATTATTGCAACTAATCCAATGATTGTGGCCCCTCCAAAGAAGAAAGCTATTAAGTGTGAAATTTGTTCTATTACTGGTGCTGCAAATATTGATGTTAGTGCAAGACCTACTGCAATTCCTCTGTGAATAGATTCTGTACTGCCTAACATTCGTTCAAGAAACTTTTTGGATAGGCCATAAAATAAAAAGTATAATATCATACCTATTGCGATAGCTAAAAATAGTAGTACTGTTTCAGAACCATAATTTGCTGGGTGTGGTATTGTTAATTCATATGTTAATATGTCACTTAACATATCTAATGAGGGTGTTATTGATGAACCTCTAGCAGCAAGTGTGGGGGTTGTAAAAATAATAACTAAGATTAGAACAAGTATGCCGAGTAATATTTTTTTGTTCATTATTTATCTCCTTGAATTTGTACTATTTAAACCTTGCGATTTTTCTTCTATTATTTCTTTCACTTCTTGGTGTGTTGCAAAGTTGACTGGGTTCCAGACTTCTAGGTATTTTTTAAGTGTGTCTACTTCTTCTCTTCTTGCAAAATTCTTTAAATCAGCTGCCATTTCTACCATTCTTCGTTTTATTAAAGTGATTTCTTTTTCTAAATCCATTAATTTTGAGTTTATAGTTTTAAGTTCAATATTTTGTCTTTTGTTGATGCTTAGAATGTTATTTTCCATTAATTCTGTTTTTCTATCTAAATTGGATAATCTTTCTTCTATTATTTTTACTGCACGTATGGCTTTTCCTTCTGTTGGAGAAAATATTGGTGCTTTTTTTGGCGCTTCTTTTTTTTTGCCAAAGGTAATCATTTTTTTCCCGTCTTTTTCTTCTATCATTTTTGTATAATAAAAACTTTTAAATACCAATTGATTTAGTAATATATTAATGTTTCCCCATAAAGGGAAAAATTGATATCCTGAACTTTAGTGAAGTGTATATTAATGTTTCCATGAAATGGAAAATTGATACTCAGAACGCTAGTGAAATTGTGTAAAAAAGAGGTGGATTAATGCCCGAAGAGAAAGAATATGGTTTTGATATAGTACGTGAAGGCTCTGATGTAATCCTCAAAGTAAATTATGAAAAAGTAATTTCTCCTCCTTCAATAGAAGAGGACCCAGTTTGCATGTCGCGTACAATTGATATGCTTTTAGAAGCAGGAAAAGTTACAAAAATTGTATTTGAGCAAAAACGAGATTTTGAGTATGATTTTGATCAGGTTAAAATTATTCAAGAACTTGCTGTATTATATAACAAGTTTGTTAAAAATCACGAGTTAATGACTTTTTTACTTTCAACTGATAAACCTGCTGCAAAACCTAAACAGGCACTTCTGCAAAATTTTGTTTATAGTGTGATGAAGAAAGATCCAATTGGAGCGTATGTTTTAATTAGAAGAGAAAGAAGAGAGCAAGAACATATTCTTGAGTCTGTTCCAAATCATCTTGATAAAGAACTTATTCAGGCTTTTACTAGAATTTTGGATTATATGTTAGATGAGTTTGAGATGACTGCATTAATTAAACTTGCTCAACCTTATGTGATGGGTTATAAACTTGGTGACCGTTCTATTTACAAAAAGATTTTTCATCCTAATATTAAACCAGATTTTATGTTTACTAAACTTATGGCAGCGTATCCTCAGGATGGCGAGATTTTAGCTAATTATTCGGTGGGTAATACTGATGTTACTATTTTTGAACTTCCTGGTTCTGTTAATTATTTGTATCATATTGTGCCTCCTGAGTTTAAACTTACTGAAGCTAAATATGATTTGTTAGATGCTGCGCGTTCTATTATGGCAGAGCACAAACCAACTAGGTCTGAATTTGTTAACCCCATTTTAATGAGGGAAGTATTTTACAATGTGGGTCATGATTTGATTGAAGAACTTGCTAATAAACAAGGAACAAAACTTAGGTTAAAAGAGTTAGACGAACTAGCAGAAATTTTAGTTAGGTATACTGTTGGTTTTGGTTTAGTAGAAATTTTACTTAAAGATAAAAAAATTCAGGATATTTCAATTAATTCACCAATGGGTAATATTTCTATGTTTATAGTTCATGGTGAGTTTGGAGATTGTAAAACTAATATTATTCCTACTGCTTCTGATGGAGAGTCTTGGGCAACTAAACTTAGATTAATGTCTGGTCGTCCTTTAGATGAAGCTAATCCTGTGCTTGATACTGAGTTAGAACTTTCTGATGTTAGGGCAAGAATTGCTGTTGTTTCTCCTCCTTTAAATCCGTCTGGTTTGGCGTATTCTTGGAGACGTCACAGGATTAAACCTTGGACTCTTCCATTATTTATGAAACATAAAATGATTAATTCTTTAGCGGCTGGTTTGATGTCTTTTATTGTTGATGGGGCTAGAACTGTTCTTGTTGCAGGTACGCGGTCGGCTGGTAAAACTTCTTTGTTGGGAAGTTTGATGGTTGAACTTATGAGAAGAAATAGAATAATTACTATTGAAGATACTTTGGAGTTACCTTCTGATGCGTTGAGAAAGTTTGGGTATAATATTCAATCGCTTAAAGTTGCTTCTGCTCTTTCAAAAGGTTCAAGTGAAGTTTCTGCTGAGGAAGGAATTAGAACTACTTTGAGAATGGGAGATTCTGCTCTTTTTGTTGGGGAAGTTCGTTCTACTGAGGCTAAAGCGTTGTATGAAGCTATGAGAGTGGGTGCTTTGGCTAATGTTGTTGCAGGAACTATTCATGCTGATTCTCCTTATGGTGTTTTTGATAGGGTTGTTAATGATTTGGGAGTTCCAAGAACTTCTTTTAAAGCTACAGATGTTGTTATTGTTGCTAATCCTATTAGAAGTCCTGATGGTATTCATCGTTGGAGAAGAGTTACACAAATTACTGAAGTAAGAAAGTTTTGGGAAAAAGACCCATTAAAAGAAAACGGGTTTGCGGATTTGATGAAATATGATGCAACTGCTGATGAATTACAAGAATCCGAATCTTTAATTAATGGCGAGTCTGAAATTCTTAAAGCTATTGCAGGTAATGTTAAAGAGTGGGCAGGTAATTGGGATGCAGTGTGGGATAATGTTTTATTAAGAACTAAGATTAAAGAAAGATTGGTTAAAGCTTCTGAACAGACTGGAGATGATAATCTGTTAGAGGCAGGGTTTGTTATTCTTGCTAATGATGAATTTCATAAGATTTCAGAAAAAGTTCGGGAGGATGTTGGATCTTTGGATTCTGAAAGAATTTATTTTGAGTGGGAATCTTGGTTAAAAACAACTTTAACTAAAAAGAAGTTTGTATAAAATGGATGAAGGCATAAATGAATTAAAAAAAAGGTATGAGGCAGAGCTAGAGAAAAAGTTAAATGTTTCTTCTGATGATTTAAAACCAATTAAAACTAGAGAATATGTTCAGTTTAAGAATGAGTTAAAACCTAAGTCTGTTGATTGGTATGAAAGATCTTGTAATTTTTTTGAACACATTTTTAAGTTTTCACCATCAAATAAATCTAGAAAAAAAATATTAGAACAAATAACTATTGCTCATATGAATGTTACACCAGAGGGAGTTTATACCCTTTCTTATTTGTTGCCTTTATTTTTACTTTTGATTTCTGTGATTGGTTTTGCTATTGTTCCCATGTTGGTGGGAGGCAATATTTCAATGTTTTTTTTAGGAATTAGTATGGTAATTAGTTTATTATTAATTCTGCCCTTACAAAAATATCCTTCTTATTTAGCTACTGCTTGGAGATTGAAGTCTTCAAATCAAATGGTTTTGTGTATTTTTTATCTTGTTACTTACATGCGACAATCTTCTAATTTGGAAAGAGCTATTGAATTTGCGGGTGATCATTTAGATCCACCTTTGGCATTGGATCTTAAAAAGATATTGTGGAATGTTGAGAATAGAACGTTTGATTCTATTAGTGATGCTTTGAGTGAGTATTTGGAGTCTTGGAAAAAGTTTAGTGATGAATTTATTGATGCTATTCATTTAATTCAATCTTCATTATTGGAAGGTGATGAGAGCCGTAGGTTAGCTCTTCTTGACAAATCTTTGGATGTTATTCTTGATGGGACTTATGAAAAAATGTTGCATTATGCTCAGAATTTAAAAAATCCTATTACTACTTTGCATATGTTGGGTGTTATTTTGCCTGTGTTGGGTTTGGTTATTCTTCCGTTAGCAGTTAGTTTTATGGAGGGTTTGGAATGGTATCATCTTGCAGTATTTTATAATTTCTTATTGCCTGTTGTTGTTTTCTTTATGTCTAAAAGTATTCTTTCTACTCGTCCCGCGGGGTATGGTGATGCAGATATTAGTGAACATATTAAGGGTTTGAAAAAGTATAAGAAAGTTGCTGTTTTTGGTAAAAACGTTAGAATGTCTCCTGCTTTAATTGGGTGGACAATTTTTGTTGTTTGTATTCTTATTGGGTTAGTTCCTATTTTTGTTTTCCCTGCAGGGGTTGAAGATACTTGTTGGGATTTTAAGAATGAAGGTTTTTTTTGTAGTGATGTTGAGGAAGAAGCGTGTAGAATCACATATTGTGCTTGGCAGTATAAATTGGTTGAAGGTCAGTTTTCGCAGTTAATTCTTAATCCTAATTCTATTGATGTTCGTGATAAATTGGCAAGTGGTGCAGGGGTCATAGGGCCTTTTGGTATTATTGCTGCGTTGCTTAGTTTATTTATTCCTATTGGTGCGGGGGTTGGTTTAGGGTATTATTTTAAAATGCGTTCTACCCGTGTTATTAAAGTTAGAGAAGAAACTAAGATGATGGAAAAAGAGTTTTCTACTGCTTTGTTTCAGTTAGGTAATCGGTTAGGTGATGGTTTGCCTGCTGAACTCGCGATTCCTAAGGTCGCTCAACTTATGGAAGGTAGTATTTCAGGTAATTTCTTTTCGCAAGTTAGTATGAATATGCAAAAGTTGGGAATGGGTTTAGAAAAAGCTATTTTTGATAAAGAAAATGGGGCAATTAATTATTTCCCTTCTAAAATCATTGAGTCTGCTATGAAAGTTTTAGTAGAGTCGGTTAAGAAAGGTCCTAATGTTGCTGCTCAAGCAGTGAATAATATTGCACGTTATATTAAAGAAATTCATCGTGTTAATGAGCGATTAAAAGATTTGTTAGCAGATATTATTTCTTCTATGAAACAACAAATTAATTTCCTTGCTCCTATGATTTCTGGAGTTGTTGTAGGTATTACTTCTATGATTACGTTTATTCTTGGTAGGTTAAAAACTCAAGCGGCTAGTTTTGATGTTGGAGATGCTTCTTCATTTCTTACGATGATGGGGGAAGGAATTCCTACTTATTTCTTTCAGATAGTTGTTGGATTATATGTTGTTGAAATAGTTTTCATACTTTCTATTATGGCAAATACTATTGAGAATGGTAATGATAAGTTGGGTGAACGTGCCGCTCTTGGTAAGAATTTATTGAAGTCAACTATCTTATATGCTACTATTACTTTCTTTGTTATGATGGCTTTCCAACTAATGGCTGGAGAGATTATTAGCAAGACAGGTTTAGTATAAAGTTTAAGAATTTTTTATATTAAAAATTATATGAACTATTATAAAGAAATTAAAATAAAGTGGGGCAACCGGGATTTGAACCCGGGACACCTGCGTCTTCAGCGCAGCGCTCTCCCAGTCTGAGCTATTGCCCCAGTGAGAATAAAATAATTTATTCTACTGTTTCTTCTTCTACTCCGTTTTCCTCTGGTTTTTCTTCAGATTCTGTTGGAGCTTCTTCTTTAGCACTAACTTTTGATGCTGGCGTATCTCCGCTTACTACTTCTAATTTTCCGAACTTTCCGGTTGATAATTGTAATTCTCCTTGCCATTCGCCAACCCATCCATTTTCAATGTGGATTTTGTCGCCAACATTTACTTTGTCTACGTCATCATTCCAAAGTGTTAATGTTACTGTTCCTGTTGCATCTTTTACAGTTGCATTACAGACTTTGCCTGATTTTCCAAATTTTTCAAATTCTCTTGCTTCTGCTTTTTCTGCAACTTCTACCACAACATCTACATTTCCTGTTTTTGCTTTTAAATCTTTTATTTCCATTTTAAGTTTACCTCATT
This sequence comes from uncultured Methanosarcinales archaeon, assembly GCA_964427985.1. Taxonomy (GTDB): domain Archaea; phylum Nanobdellota; class Nanobdellia; order Woesearchaeales; family JABIAG01; genus JABIAG01. The sequence goes on along the minus strand of CAYRWJ010000007.1, from coordinate 12,437 downwards.
AAGAAAAAGAAATTAATTAGATGTTTATAAAAGTTTCGTAGAAACTTTTGTGCTCAGAATGAAATGATGTTGTATAAAAGTTTCGTAGAAAGCATTTAAGTTAAGAATGAAGTGATATTGTTAAGTTATCTTGGTCTTCTTAAGAACCAGGTAATTCTATAATCTTGGTCTACTTCAAGTGATCCGTTGGGTTTAAAATCTTGCAGTCCGTCTTTAGGGAAGTAGTCTGGGGCAGAATTGTCTAGCAATAGGCATTGTCCCCCAAATTTTTCAAGAAAGTTAGTCATTGCAGTATTCATTTGCTTAAATGCGGGTTTTATTGTTGTTGCAAGATCTGGTGTTCTGGGAAGGTTTGGGTGATCATCAAAAATATACCTTCCGGTTGTACTCAATGTTTCTAACATGGTTATGGCCGAAGGAGTAATGTCTTTTCTTTTTCTAACCCAGGGCAAGTCCCCTCTTAATGCGGTCCATTCTATGCACATCCAGCCCTCTTCAAACATTATTGCTTCATGAGGACAAAGTCTTCCTCCATCATTGCCAATTCTTCCACTTTGTAATCTTTTTTTTACTGTCTGTTCTTTTCTAACTGCATAATTTTCTAATGATTCGTCTAAATGCCAATGCCAGTTGAGTCTGTAACCTGAAGTACTTAATAACATAAAATGGAGAAATATCCCTTATTTTAAAAATAATGCGGTGTTTAAAGATATAATTATGCTAACTTCTTTTGTAAGTAATCTTTTAATTCATCTATTTTAACTCTTTCTTGTTCTGTAGAATCTCGATCTCTTATAGTTACACAATCATCTTCTTCAAAATCAATTGTAATACAATATGGTGTTCCTTCTTCATCTGCTCGGGCATATCTTCTTCCAATTGAACCTGAACTATCAAATTTACATATGAATTCTTTTTTTAATTCATCAAATACTTTTCTGGCTTTTTCTTTTAATTTATTTACTAAGGGGAAGACCATTACTTTTATTGGGGCTAATTTATTATCGAAGTGCAATACTATGTTTCCTCTTTTTTGGTCATCATCATACGCTTCATACATTAGTACTAAGAAACTTCTCTCAACTCCTAATGATGGTTCTGCTATTACTGTTGGAATAATTTTTTCTTTGTTTTCTTCGTCATATAAGCTTAAATCTTTTCCAGAGTGTTCCATGTGCTTTTTTAAGTCATATTGTCCTCTGTCTGCTATTCCTTGTAATTCTTTCCATCCAAATGGAAAGTTGTATTCTAAATCCCAACAATCTGTTGAGTAGTGTGCTTTTTCATCTTTGGCATGTTGTCTTATTCTAAAATTTGTTCCATTACATCCTAATTCTAAAAAGAATCGTAATTCAGTACCTAACCAATATGCGTGCCAAGGACTTTTAATAATTCCTTTTGCTAATGCTTCTTTTAATTTCATTGGCATCATTTTTTCTTTCTTTTCTTGCATTTCAGCAGAATAAACATTAATTTTGACATCTTCAATATCTTTTACAAATGGACAATCATTTATTGCGTTTGGGTGAATAAAGTATTCTATTTCCATTTGTTCAAATTCTCGATCTCGATATATGAAGTTTCTTGGGCTGATTTCATTTCTAAATGCTTTTCCTATTTGTGCTATTCCGAAAGGTAATTTTAATCGTGCATTTTCTGCAACTAATTTGAAGTTTACAAACATTAATTGTGCAGTTTCAGGTCTTAGATAACTTTCCGTTCCATTTCCAGGTCCAATTTTTGTTTTGAACATTAAGTTAAAGTCTCCTTCAACAGAATAATCTCCACCACATTCACATTTTACTTTTCCAACTTCGTTTTTATCTAACTTATTTTCTTTTTTACATTTTTTACATACAACATATACGTCTGTGAAACAGCTTACATGTCCTGATGCTTCCCATACTTTTGGGTGTGTTATTATGCTTCCGTCTATTCCTACTATGTCTTCTCGAGATTGTACATGGTATTTCCACCAAATATCTTTTAAGTTTTTTTTCAACTCACTTCCTAATGGTCCAAAGTCAAAGAATCCTTTCATTCCACCGTATATTTCGGAGTTTGGATAGACAAATCCTTTTTTCTTACAAAAACTTGCCATTTCATCTATTGATATAGTCATATTAGTTAAGAAAATTATGCTATTTATAAAATTTATTATATGTTGGAGTTAACGGTATGAACCGATACTATACATTCAAAATAAGTTTGTATGTTTATTTTGTTATAACTTAAAAAAGAAAATAAAAAAAGGGTGGATTATTTCCACATCCATCCAAAAATTCCTTTAGATTTCTTTTCTTTTTGTGTAAGGGTTTTTAGTCGTTGTTGTTCTTGTTTTAGTGTTGTTATTTGAGCTTCTAAGTCCGTTGTTAATTCATCGTCTTCACTTTCAAATATTAAAGTTTCTAATTCGGTTATCATTTCTTCACTGGTTTCTATTTCTGTTTCAATTTCATCTGCTGCTTCTTCATCTCCTCCGGTAAGGAATCTTGCGAATCCGCTTTTTCTTTGGATTTTTTCTTCTGATTTTGCAGTTTTATTTATTGAATTGTCCATGTTTCTTGCTATTTCCCTTATTTGTTCTCCAATTCCGCCTGTTCTATTTCCTAATGCGTGTATGGCTTGAACTGCGGTTCTTACTTGGTTTTGATTTTTAATTCTTTCTCCTTCTCCCATTTCTTCTGGATTTTGGATTCTTTCTTGTTTTTGTACTTCTTGTCCATTTCCTTTATCATCATCATCTTCACTAGTATCTGTTTCAGGGGTGGTAGTAAGGCCTTGTCCTGTACCGCTTGCTTTTACTTCTGGGTTGTCAATTCCAGTTCCTGGTTCGTGTATTCCTTCTCCTTGTTGTGCTGTTACCACTGTTGCTAATAGTATGGTAACAAATAATATTAATAATATTTTTTTCATTTTTTTTCATCTCCATTTACAAATAGTTTTGTAAAACTATGCAATATTCTTAATGCCGCTTCTATAATAACAATTAAGATTAAATAATATGCTGCTGTTTTTGTTAATAAAACACTTTGTTTTAGTAATTCAATTGAGGTTGTAAGTGATATTACGTTGAAATCAATAATAAATACTCCCAGTAAAGTAAGGGGTAATAGTTTTGCTAAATCTCGCGATATATTTTCATTTATGTATGCGGTTATTCTTATTGCTCCAAGTATTGCTATTGATATTAATGCGAGATGCGTTATTGGTTGGTTTTGTGTTAATAATGATAATAATATAACTATTACTGCAAACCAGATAAATGCAAAAATTGGAAATAATATGATGTATTCTATTACATATAATATTGATCTGACTATTTTTTCCAATGCGGGATGTTGTGCTGTGTTATACTGTCTTAAGTTTAATTCAAATATGTTTTTTGCTGCTATCCTTCTATAAAGAATAAAAACTAATATTGCATAAAACGCGATTCCTAATATAAAATATAAGGTGGGCTTTAGGACTGTTAATCCTTCCATTATGCTTAATTCAGGTATCATTTGTTATTAAAATTGTAAACATAGTATTTAAACTTTTTCTAAAGCGTTTTTCATTTTTTTCTCACCTATGTCAAGATATTTTTTTGACAAATCAAATCCAATAAAATTTCCTTCTCTTTTCAATACTTCTTCACCCAATCCACAAGTTCCTGCAAACGTATCTAAAACTGTGAATCCTTTTTTGAAGTAATTGTCTAGAATAAAGTTAATTAACTTTTTTGGGTATGGGCAAGGGTGGTCATAATCACCTTGGTTTTCATTTGCATAATCATGGTCTTGTGGATAACTAAAATAATTGATTTTTCCTTCAACAATTTTTTTCTTATTTTTTGAAAATATTAAATGTTGTTGACAATTTGAATGTGCTGCTCTTTTAGCAAAGTAGTTTTCATCCCATCCGTGGTCGGGTAATTCTATATTTTTTTTAATTCTTACAAAACTGATATTTCTTGTTATTAAATTAAATCCTTGTTTTAATGCAATACTTTGTAACATTCCTGCAAGTGCAACATATTTATTGTGTGAGAAAACACTGTCTGCTGATTCAATAAATAACGCCCCTTCTTTTTTTAATACTCTAAAACATTCAGAAATAATTTTTGTCATCATTGTTTTATAATCTTCCCAGGTTTTTGTATCCGAAACTGAATCATAACATGCAATTGTGTTGTATGGTGGAGAAAATGCGATTAAGTCAACTGAATTATCTTCTATTTCTTGCATGTCTTCTGAAGAATGATTGAAAAGTTTGAAATGAGTATTTTCCATTTTTATTTTATGATCTTTTATTATTTAAACTTTTATTTTTTTAACCAAATTATTTCTTCTTCTGATAGGTCAAATTCTTTAAACTCCTTTCCATTTTTTATCATAGTCTGAACATAAGGTAAAATATCATTAATAACTCGTTTTGCTGAAGTGTGTGTTTTTTCTGCAATTTTTCGTGCTATTTCTTTTCGTTTTTGATATTTCATGTTTGCCATCCATATTTTAAGAATCCTTGATGTTGGTTTATACGTTACCATTTTTTTATATTTTTCTTTTTTTGATAATGCTACTCCTGCGCTCATTAAACTTCCTGCATAAACTAAAAATCTCCAGTGTTGCCATCTTCTTATTCTACCTAAATATACATCTGCTTTTGATAGGCAATCAAATGCATTAACTAAATCTTTTCCTGCGTATTCTTTTGGTACATTTTCTTCTAACCACAACATTTGTTTGTTGATATCTTCATCAACATTCCATAAAGCAGAGTTAGCAACATTTGCATCTGTTGTTTTGAATATTTTTAATAATGCATTTTTCATATTGTCGGTTCTATCTCTTGCTCCAACGAGTCCTATGTCATCTAATTTTCCTTCAGCTGTTAACATTTGTAAATCGGTTATTGCTGCTCGTAAATCTCCTCCGTTTCTTCTTGCTAAGTCTGATAATAATTCTTCTTTATACGTAATGTTTTCGTTTAAGCAAATGTATTTTAGTTTTTCAAATACTTTTTCATATTCTAATGCAGTGAATTCTATCATCACACATTTTTTTCTTAATGCACTAAATTTTTTATCAAAAGGATTGTTTGCTGTTATGATTATTGGAAATGAAGATTCAGTAATTATTTTTACTAGAGCGGTTACTCCTCCTCTGTCTTTTCTTCCTGATATTCCGTCCACTTCATCTATTAAAATCATTTTGCCTTTTCCAAAAGAGACTAATGATTGTTGTTTGGTTGCACTTCCCACAACTGATTCTATTTGGTCTTTGTTTCTGACATCTGATGCGTTTACTTCAAAGATTTCCATCTTATTTTCTGATGCAAGAGCATATATTGCAGATGTTTTTCCACAGCCAACAGGTCCATAAACTAATGCTGCTTTTCCTTTTTTAAATTCAGAAATGAACTTTTTTAAACTGCTTAAATCTTGCCCCACCACTTCATTAGAATTTTTTGGTAAATATTTGTCAGTATAGTTCATATTATTATAATTTGTAGGTAGTATTTAATTATTGTTGTTCCATGAATTGGTTTGCTAATTCTCTTTGTTTTTTACGGTAAGGTTCAAGAATTTCCACTCCCATATTTATTTCAGAATATGAATGCCCGATGAATCCAATTGAGCGAATTTTTTCGTCGCATCCATTTCTTCTACAACGGTTACATTTTGGATTGTTTAATCCTTTAACATATACTGTTGCTCGGGTTTCTCGTCCTTCCTTATAAAAAACAGTACACGCAAAATCTTCACTAGCATCGATAAAATCAATTAAGTCAAGTCTTTGTTCTTCTGTTAAAGTTCTTTCAATTAACCGCATTTATTTAGAGAATTGGTTTGGTTTTAAAAAGATTAGTCCTTCTTTTTTTGTTTTTCTATATTTCTGCATTTGGGGTATTTGTCACAGGCTAAGAAGTGTCCGTAAACTGATTTTCTTAGTACCATTTTTCCTTTTTTACATTTTGGACATTTTTTTCCTTCATTTTTTGCTTCAATTTTTTTTGTTGGGCAGTCTTTATTGATACAAACATCTTGTGGTCGTTTTCCTTGTTTTATCATGGTTATCATTATTGAATTGCATTCTTCACAAAGTTTATCTGATTTTTTTACCATTCCTGTGTTTGGAACGGAAAATGTTGTTTTACAATCAGGGTATTTGTTGCAGGCTATAAATCTTCCAAACCTTCCTTTTCTTATTCTTAATACTCCTTCTTTACAGTTGGGACATTTTCCCATTGTTTCTGTTTTGTCTCTTGATTCTATGAATGTTTTTTTTAGTTCTCCGCCAACTTTATCTTCTTTATCTGCAAATTCTTCAATTACTTCAATTATTACTTTTTTAGCTTCATTTAGAACTGATTCTGGTTTTTTCTTATCTTTTCTTATCTTTTCCATCTCTTCTTCAAAATGTCTTGTCATCTCTTCATCAGTTATTCTTGGAACATATTTTTCTAATATTTTATCTACTTGTAATCCCAGTTCTGTTACTTCTAATTTTTTTCCATCTAAGTATTGTCGTTTAAATAAAGTATCTATTATGGATGCTCTGGTTGCTTTTGTTCCTAAATTTCTTTTTTCTAATTCTTTAATAATTGAAGCTTCTGTAAATCTTTTTGGTGGTTGTGTTTCTTTGTCTAATTTTTTGATACTTTTTTCTTTAACTTCTTCGCCTTTTGTTGTTTTTGGTAGTTCTTCTTCTTTTTGTTTTCCAAAACTTCCATAATATTCTAACCAACCTTTTTCTTTTGTTACTGTGCCTTTTGTTACAAATATTTCTTCATTACAATCTATGTTGTATGTTACTGTTTCTTTTAGTGCTGGTTCTCCAAATGTTGCCAGGAATCGTCTTACTATTAGTTCGTATAATTTCTTTTTTCTACTATCTAATTTTTTTGGTAAGTCTCCTGTGGGATAAATTGCGGGGTGGGCTGCGTCTTTTTTCTTTCCATTATTTGGTTTTAAACTTTTGCCCATTAATTCTGTTGCATGTTTTTCAAATTCTGGTTGTTTAGTTAAACTTTTTAGTATTTTTTTATATCCTATGCTTTCTGGAAGTTGTTGTGATGATGTACGAGGATAAGAAATTGTTCCTGAAGTGTATAATTCTTGAGCGATGGATAATGTTTCTTTTGGTGAAATTTTTATTTTTCCATATGCTTCTATTTGTAATGATGTTAAATCAAAGGGGTGTGGTGGTTGTTGTTTAAATTCTCTACTTTTTATGTCTTTTATATTTGCTTCTTTTCCTTTTGTTTTTTCTAGTATTTTCAAAACATCTTTTTCATCTTCAAATTTTCCTTTGGAATGTGATGCAATTATTTCTCCATTTTCTAACTTTCCATTTAGTTCTATTTCCCAGAAGGGTGTTGATTTAAATTTTTGTATGTCTTTTTCTTTATCTGCTAATAATTTCAATGCAGGTCCTTGTACTCTTCCAGTAGATAATAATTTGTATGTTCCTGCTTTTGATATTGCTTTTGTTAATGCTCTTGAAATGTTTATTCCATAAAACCAATCTAGTTTATGTCTTGTTTCTCCTGCATTTGCTTGTCCCCAATCTATGTGTTTTTCTTTGTTTTCATAAGATGTAATTAATTCATCTTTTGTTAACGTAGAAAATTTCATTCGGTTTGCGTCTTTTTGTTTTGCAGCATATCGAATTATGTTTAATCCTATTACTTCTCCTTCAATATCAAAGTCTGTTGCTACAGTAAAACTGTCACATTGTTTTGCTAATCTTTTTAGTGTGTTTAAGTATTTTTTTGAGAAGTCTGCTTGTTTTCTTAGTTCTGATGATGGAACCCAGTCAATGTCAAATAAAGGGAAGCCTTTACCTTTTGCTTTTAATCCATATAAGTGTCCAACAGCGCATCCTACAATGATTTCTTGGCCTTTATATGTTAATTTGTAAAAAGGCACGCCATTATCGCTTTCTTTTATCGCTTTACCGTCAGATAATGCGTCTGCAATTCTTTTGGCCGCATTTGGCTTTTCTGAAATGATTAACTCCATGAATTTAAAAGAAACTAAAGAAGATTATAAAAAAGTATCTATTTTTCTTCTTCCCAGAATACAATTCTTTTTTCAATCCAGTTAATTATGTAGAATAATATTACTCCTAATATGGAGATTGAGATTAGTGCAGCAAACAATAAGCTGGTTTCTAAATAGTATGATGATTGAACTATTAAGTTTCCAATTCCTGCTGATGAACCTGTAAACTCTGAGATTGTTGCTCCAATTATTGCTGCAGTAATTCCTATTTTTAATGCAGGAAATAAATAACTTAGTGAATTTTGCAATCTTAATTTCCAAAATATTTGATTTTTTGTTGCAGATAATGTTTTTAATAGTTCATGTTCTTCTTTTTCTATATTTGTTAATCCTTTAAATGAATTAACTAGTACTGGAAAGAATGCAACTAATGCTGCCATTACTATTTTTGAGCTCATTCCATTTCCACACCATAAAATTATTAGTGGTGCTAGTGCAAGTATTGGTATTGCTTGGATTACTATTACGTATGGATAAAATGCACTTTTTGTTTTCTTTGAGTATACAAAACTTACTGCGATTAGGAAGGAGATTGTACTTCCTAAGATGAATCCAAGAATTGCTTCTGTTCCTGTTATGGAGGTATGTTTTAGTATTTCTGGAAAATTTTGAATTAGTGCGTTTAATATTTCGTGAGGGTTTGGAAGTATTATTTCTTTTATTTGTAAAATATAATCAAGCATTTCCCAAATTCCAATTATTGCAATAAATGTTATTATTGCAGGCATTAATTTATTTTTTGTCTTATGCATCTCACATACCTCTGGAATTCACTTGTTTCTTTTGTACTTAAATTTCTTTTTTCTAGTTTTATATCTATTACATCTTTTATTTTTCCTGGTCTTTTACTCATTATTGCAACTTTATCTGCTAAAAATATTGCTTCGGTTATTGAGTGTGTTACGATTAATATTGTTGTATTGAGTTTTTTTTGTATTCTTAATAGTTCTAAATTTAATTCGTTTCTTTTCATCTCATCTAAGGCCCCAAATGGTTCATCCATTAAGAGAACTTTTGGTTTTGTTATTAGTGCTCTTGCCAGTGCAGTTCTTTGTTTCATCCCTCCGGATAACTCTTTAGGATAACTATTTTCAAATCCTTCTAAACCTACAAGTTTGATTATTTCTTTTGTATCTTTTTTCTTTTTCTTTATTTCAAAAGGGAGTAGAATATTTTCATTTACTGTTCTCCATTTTAATAAAACCGGTTTTTGAAACATGTAACTTGTTTCTCCTTTATTTATTGATAACTCTCCAGAATCTTTTTTTATTAGTCCTGAAATTATTTTTAGAAGGGTGGTTTTTCCACATCCTGATGGCCCAATTAAAGCAACAATTTCTCCTTTTTTTATATTTAGATTGATTTTGTCTAGTGCTTTAACTATATTTTTATCTGAATTATAACTTTTTGTTACCTCTTTTATTTCTATCATTTTAAAAAATAAAAAAATTATTGAATGAATTGTGTTGTAAACATTTCTTCAACATTAAGTCCTTCTTTTACTAATTCACTTTCTAACATTCTATCATAAGTCTCTTGGAACATTTCTTTATTCATCTCTCCATTAGGACTTGTAACCAAGTTATCAATTAGTAATCTTTTCATTTCAACTTCAGGATCTAATTTTTTATTTCTTTGAATGGTTGATTCAATCCCGTCTTCTGGATTTGTTAAGGTATGTTCAATTCCTTTTATTGTTGCACTAACAAATTTTTGAACTAGTTCTGGATTTTCTTCAATCATTTCTTCAGTTGTAAAAATTGTCAATCCGTGGGTTGTTATTCCATAGTCTGCTGGTGAAATGATGTTTATTTCTATTCCTTTTTCAGGTAGTGTTACTCCTGCTGTTGTTCTGAATGCCCATTCTGCATCTATCTTGCCCGCTATAAATTGGGAATAATCAAATCCAACATTTACTTCTTCTACACTTATTCCTTCTTGATGTAGTAAACTTCTTATTATGTTGGTAGATGAGTGTCCGTAGAACATTCCTATTTTTTTCCCTTCTAATTCTTCTACTGTATCTATTCCTGATTCTTTTTTTGTTATGATTATTGGTAAATCTGAATCTTTGTGCATAATTGCTATTGCTTTTATTGAAAGTTGTTTGTTTCTTCCAGTTATGATTAAGTCTGGTCCTCCAACAACTCCGAATTCATCTTCGCCTGCTATAACCATTTTTAATGGATTTGCTTCAGCACTTCCTAGTTTTAATGTTACATCTAAGCCTTGTTCTTCATAATATCCTTTGTCTACTGCTAGATAAAATGGGCTAAGTCCTACATCAACTACTGGAATTGGAAGTCTAAGACTTATTTTTGTTAATTCTTGTTCTGTTTGGTTTTCTGAGCATCCAACCAGAAGGGTTATAAAAAATAATGTTAATATTAAAGCGATTGTTCTTTTCATTTTTGCACCTCTTGTTCTTTTTTATTATGAATTTGGTATATAAACTTTGTTGTGAATACATCATCTACATCAAATTCGTTTTCTAATAATCCCTCTTCTTTCATTCTATCGTATGCTTCTTTATACATATCATAATCCATATGCCCGATTGGATATTCTTCTGAATTACTTATTGGTTCTATAAAGATTTTTAATCGTTTCATTTGTAATTCTTTATCAAGTTTCGGAGCCCTATTTAGTATTGATTGAAGCGCCTCTTCTTTATTTTCTAATGTATATTCTGTTCCTTTGAATGTTGCTCTCAAAAACTTTTCAATTAGTTCAGGTTTTTCTTCTATTGTTTCTTCGGTTGCAAATAATGTTAATCCGTGTGTGTTGATCCCATAATCTGCAGGAGATATAATGTTTAACTCAATTCCTTTTGCGGGTAGTGTTACACCGGCAATAGTTCTGAATGCAAATTGTGCATCAAGTTTTCCAGTAATAAGTTGGGAATAATCTTGACCAACATTTATTTCTTCTACTGTTATATTATATTTATGTAACAAATGTCTTATGATGTCTGTTGAACTATGACCATAAAACATTCCTATTTTTTTGCCTTCTAATTCTTCTATGGTTGTTATTCCTGATTCTTTTTTTGTTATTATTACAAAAAAATCAGAGTTTCTATGAAATGTCGCAATTGCTTTTACAGGTATTCCTTTTGAATGTGCAATTATTAATGTATCTGGACTTCCTATTAATCCAATATCGTCAGCACCTGATGCAACCATTTTGATTGGATTGGTGGTTGGGTCTCCAAAATTAAATTCAACATTTAAATTTTCATCTTCATAATATCCTTGATCTATTGTTGCAAAATATTGTGTAAAATGCGCTCCCATTATTGGAACTGGCAATCTTACTGAGAGTTCTTCTTTTTCATTTGAGTTACATCCTACTAACATAATTAATGTTATGCAAATTATTATTGTACTTAATATATTCTTCATTTTAATGCAGGTGCTTCCGTTTGTTGTCTAATGTATTGTTCCTCTCTTTTTTGTGCATCGTAAACTACGCCAGCAACAATACCAAAGTGCATTAGAGCTCCACAAATACCCAGAGCTGCTTCTTCTGGTTCAGTTACTTGAGTTGCACCATAACCAAATGCAAGTCCTATTGCTATGCCTGATGTTATAGCTATTCTCCTTCCAAAAGTTCTAATCTTGTTTTCAGTCTTGTTTAACATTTGTTCTTGTTTATTCATTTTTCACCCCATTTAACCTTAATTGAGTAACAACAACAGAGTATTTAAATACTAGTACCTCCCAAGGGAGTAATAAGGTGGAAAACAGACAAGTATTAGAAGAATTGGGTTTTACAAATGGTGAAATTAAGGTATATTTTGCTCTATTTGAACTTGGTCAATCAACAGTTGGCCCAATTTCAAGAATGGCTGAAGTAACTCATGCTAAAACTTATCCAATCTTGGATAAACTTATACGAAAAGGATTAGTTTCTCATGTGATTAAGGGAGAAGTAAAACATTTTGCAGTTACTGACCCGAATAGTTTAATTGATTTTGTAGATAATAAGGTAAGAGATTTAGAGACTGAAAAAGTCAAGATAAAACAATTAATTCCTGAATTGTTAGCTAAACAAAAATCTAAAGAACAAACTCAATACTCAAGAGTTTTTGAGGGGTTTAAGGGGTTAAGGGCGTTGTTTTTGGAGTTGTTTAAGTCTAAGGAAGAACAATCAGAAATTTGTGTTTTTGGATTAAATGAATTATTAAAAAAACCTTCTTTTCAGAACTTTTTTGTTTTTTATCATGAAATTAGAAAGGCAAATAACATAGGTCTTAAACTAATTTTAAATAAATCAATGAAACCATTTATTGATAAAAATTATAAAACATTTGGTTCCAAAAAGAATATTGTTAAGTATGTAAATCAAACTTTTCCAACAGGAGTATTCATATTTAAAGACCATG
>CAYRWJ010000006.1:0-32276 GCA_964427985.1 uncultured Methanosarcinales archaeon | reverse complement strand
TCTGAAATGCTTGAAGAAGCAATTAGAAGATATCAAAATAGAAGCATTGATTCTGCTGCAATTATTCAAGAATTAATAGAACTTGCTAAACAAATTAGAGAAGATAAAAGCAAAGGTAAAGAATTAGGTTTAAGTGAAGAGGAAGAAGCATTTTATGATGCCTTAGCTGATAATATTTCTGCTAAAGAAGTTCTTGGAGATGAAATCTTAAAAGAAATGGCAAGAGAACTTTCTGAACTTGTAAGAAATAATACTTCTATCGACTGGACATTAAGAGATGCAGTTCAATCTAAACTTAGAGTTATGATTAAACGATTACTTAGAAAATATGGTTATCCGCCAGATAAACAGCTTATTGCAACTGATATGGTCTTAGAACAAGCAAAGTTATTTGCTGAAGATTGGGCAGAAGAAGACGATAAAGAAGAAACCAATCCTTACATTATGGATAACTCTCCTGCTATGGCTGTTGCTGATAAGAAGGAAAAGTATAAAAAAAAGAAGGTGGAGAAATAATGCCTGGTATGATTGCAGGAATGCTTAAGCAAAGATTAAACAAATATCAAAATATTGTTAAAGATCTTCTTGCAAAACAGGATTTATCTAATGATCAAAAAGATTTTTTAGTTAAGGAGAAGATTATCAATGAAAATTAATTATTTGTTTGTTTTAATGTTGATATTAGTTCCTCAATTAGTTTTATCAGCTGATTGTGATTATACACCATTAGAAAATCAAATAGAAAATTTGGAAACTCAAAATGCTTTACTTCAACAAATTAATTCTTCATATATCAAATTACATCCTGAATACGAAAACTTAAGTTTATCATATGAGGGACTTCAAAAAGAATATGAATTAGTAAAAGCTGAACGTGATCTTTTTGAAGCAAAATACCTTAATACATCGCTTGGAAATATGACTATTGGAGATTTTATTATTTACATGGATTATATTGAAAATCATTATAACTCTATTAATCAATCTATATCGACTCAGATTAATCAAATGACTACTATTAAGAATTGGACTTTGGGTATTAGTATTACTTTTTCTCTTGCATTGCTTTCTATATCTTTTATTTTCTTCAAACAAATCAAGAAATATATTATTACAAAGATCTCTGAGATGACGAAAATAAAGGTTAAAAATGAAACAAAAATCAATGTTAAGTAAATATTTAAAAATTACAATATTCTTTGTATGTACACTTTTATTGTTGTTTATTATTCCCTTTTTTGCACCTATGTTAACTCAACTGTTTGCAGGAAATATAATAATAGATAATCATATTCGAGATGTTTATATTTATCATAATCTGAATGGGCATATTAATAACTCCTTTGAATGGCTAAACAATACATACTATCCCTTGAAAAAAGACAAAATTCTACCTCTCTATGGGGTAGGAAATGGGGTATATTATTCTAATAATAAACTGAAACTATTTGTTAGACCAATTACAACGTCTTGGTTTATCTTGACAAAAATAGGTAAGTGTGGTGAGTATGCTGATTATTTCATGATTATATTTGATGAATTGGGATATGATGTTAGGAAAGTTATTCCTGCTGGAGGAGATCATGCTATTGTGCAGATTGTAAAGAACGATACCTATTATTTCGTTGACCCCTCCTCTACCAGAATATTAAATCATTCAAACTATTTTGAAAATAGTCAATGGGGAAGGATAATTGCTATAACCATGAATGGCACAAGATTAGATCTTACTGAGGAGATTGTTCATAATAAAACAAAAGTTACTCTTAAAAGAAATACAACTCAAAAAGTTAAGATTGTACTTAAAAGTACATATTTGATGAGTAATAGTGGTATGTATAAAAAACCTTTATTAGTTTATAAATTTAAATCTCAAAATGATTCAATAATTATTTCATCGGGAGAGAAGTATTTGATTGAGACTTATCGTAATTTTGGTTTATTCAAGTTCTCAGTAGAGAGAAATATTGATTTGAGGAACAATACAATTATTTTTTCTAATGATGTACCCATATCTTTTAAGAATTTTAAAATAACCACTATTAGTTATATTATTCTGCTCGTTTTCTGTTTAATTTATATTTATTTTAATATAAAATCTTTAATCAAAAAGTTCAAAGAATTATTCTAAATATTTTTATATATTCATTCTGTCATCCCATTCTCCGACACTCTTTCTTTAATCATTTCAGCCTTAAGCTTATTAGGTGGTAAGGCATGAACTGTGAACTTTGTGGTAAAAAACTTTTGACTAAAGAATCTAAACTTTGCAAATCTTGTCTTTCATTTGTTGAATGGAAGTATGGGGATTATGAAAAATTCAAATCCGAAAGGGGAGGTAATAAAAAATGAAGTACATGGCTTTAATTTTACTTGTTCTACTTGCAATGCCAGTTGTACTTGCTGTTGATTTTGATGAAGATATTAGTGATGAGGATAAAGCGACTTTTGATAATATTTTGAGTCCTGTCATGAAGATTTATAATTTTGTTAAATATACGGCGAGTGTTTTGGCAGTGTTGTTCTTGCTATTTGCTGGTGTGACTTTTATCATGTCAGGTAATGATCAAGCGAAACGTGAACAAGCAAAAATGATGGCGACTTATATCATAATTGGTCTTGTTGTGATATGGATTGCACCTTTAATTGTGGGGTTTATGGTAGGATGAAAACTGCCATTTACTTTCTTTTTCTTATTCTCTTAGCAGGTAATGTTTTTGCTTTTGATTGTGGATTTTTTGATTTTTCTGAAGAATGTGATCTTTTAAAAAGTACTGATGAAGAACTTATTGCTAATTTAATTTACAAAAACACTACTTTACCTAATCATGATTTTGTTTTTGATTATAATTCAGACATTGATGTTGACTATGCTCCTGAAGGTACATCTTATCACACAAGTGGCATAATTCAGAATGCTTGGTTTGATATCTTAACTATAATGCCTTCTGTAAAATATCAAAATATCACTTATATCTCTTCTACTATTCAGGTAAGATCTGAATATGATTATGAAGTTAGTGATATTCCTAGTAACTATTATAATAATCATAAATGTGATGGATGTACTTGTAAAATATTATATGACCAAAAAACAGATAGTGCCTCTGTGAATTTTTATGCAGGAACAAATCCAATTAGTAGTTCAAAATCATTCTGGGTTGGATTAAGTAGAAATACAACAATTAATGGTCAACTTGATATTACTGCTTCATATAGAACCCGAATATATGAATGGGACTCATATTGTTGTAGGTGGAGAAATGGGAGATGTAGACGATATTGTTATGATTGTGATTTGGATTCAAGTCAAACAAACCATTATTCTGTATCAATAAAAGATTCTGAGAATGTAAGTTATTATAATCATAATCCCTCTGCAGGATTCTCTTTCATCTCTCAGACAAGAAGTTCAACTAAAGGAAATATTACCAAAGATAATGAAACAAGTTTTAGTATATCATTTATAGATTCGTTTTATGATGAGAAATTATATGATTATAATGCGGTCTTTCTAAATAAACCATATTATTTCTTACAACTTGAAGCTGTGAAAACACCTGATATCAAATATAGAAATCTTCTAAGAAACGAAAATACGTTATATGTCAAAAATGTTAATGAGTGCAGTATTACCGCAAGTGATTTTTTTAAGACAGAAGAGTTTGAATGCAATACAGAATATCAAGGAGAAGAAGTAAAAGAATTTGAGGTAATGGAGTTCTCCAATTCTTGGAACCTACTCTTTAAAATCATAGTATTTATTTTTATCAATTTACTAGTTTATACTGGAATAAAAAAATCATGGGGTAAAATATTCATTCCAGTCTCAATAATATTTTTATTAATGCCTTCAGCTCTTGCTGATGATTGTGGTTTAACAAATTTAGCATCATGTATTCCTGAAAAAATATATGACTTTTTTATTGATATCTTAAACGCACCACTTGAACCTTTGCTTGCTTTAACAAGATCACTAATGGAAAATCCACCTTCAATAGAAATATTTTATAACATCTGGGGAATTATGGTTTATTGCGTCAGTCTATTTTATGGATTACTCTTCATATATTCTGGATTTCAATTTCTCATGTCTGGACACAACGTATTAAGACGAGAAATGGCAAAAGAATGGCTCAAGAATACTGTAATCATGATTGTCTTAATTCAAGCATCATTTTATCTTTATCAACTGATATTAGAACTAGGATCTATGCTAACAGCATCAATTCTTTCAATGGTTCCAGAAGAATTCTTTTTAATAACGGCAGATAATATAGTAAATATTGGATTAGAATTCTTATTCTTAAGCTTTTATGCACTCGCATTATTTCTCACAATTCTATTACTCCTGATCAGATATTTAGTTGTTGCATTTGGAGTCATATATGTTCCAATAGGAATCTTCTGTTATTTTATCCCTCCATTAAGAAGCTATGGCAAACTAATACTTCACATGCTTGGAACTTTCATATTCATTACTTTCATTGATGCCATAATTATACTTGCATGTTCAATGCTAATAGAACTACCTTTATTTGCCAGCATCAAAATATTAATTATGATATCATGTTTTACAATAATCAATACCGTATTTTTAATTATGATAATTAAAGTAACAGTTAAGGCAGTTTTCTCTTCGAATCATGGAGATAATATTGCACAAGCTGTGAAATATATCGCTATGTTGGCTTAAATTAGGTAAAATTTATAATTATCAGTAGTTCTTCTGTTAAATATTGCATAACAAGTGCATTGTAAGTGATAGTATGAAAATATCAAATATAAAAATTAAAAATTTTCGGAATTTAAAAAGTATTAATATTGACCTTAATCAACATACAGTTTTAGTTGGAGCTAATGGGAGTGGGAAATCTAATTTATTATATGCTCTACGCCTTATTTTAGATCATTCTCTTCCAGATAAAAAAAGATTTCTTGATGCAGGCGATTTCTGGGAAGGATTAGATAAACCATTTTATGGAGAAGAAATTGAAATACATATTGAAATTAAAGAATTTGATGACAACACTAAATTACTTGCTTGTTTACATGATGCATTAATAGACAAGAATACAGCCAAGTTAAGTTTTGTTTATCGACCAAGGAATAAATTAGAAAAAGACAAAGCAATTTCAAAAGATCAATACGAGTTTATTGTTTATATGGGTAATGATGACAACAAAAATATTAATAACAACATAAGGTATTTCATTCATTTATTTGTACTCAAGGCATTACGTGATGCAGACAAAGATTTTAAATTAAAATATCGTTCACCGTTGACTCCTTTTCTGGATAGAATTTATAATACCATCAATCTTGAGCAATTAGATACAATATCTAAAGAAATCAATAATTCCTCTGGAAAAATAAAAGAACTTGACGAAATAAAAATACTAGAGAAATCTATAAACGATAGAATAGTTAAAATGATTGGAGATGCATCTCCAATAACACCTTCTTTGGGAGTCACATCATCAGAATCAGGGCAAATGTTTAATTCTTTGAAACTTTTTTTAGATAATAGATTAAACCAAGATTTTGAGAGAATAAGTTTAGGGTATGCAAATATTATATATCTTTTATTACACGTCTTAAATATTGAAGAAAAACAAAACAATGGAGATCTAGCATCATGCATTTTAGGGATAGAAGAACCTGAAGCACATTTGCACCCTCAAATGCAGAGATTAATTTTTAAAGATATTTTCTCAGGTCATAATAGTTCCATCGTCACAACACATTCTCCAAATATTGTCAGTGTTGCACAAATAAAATCGATTGTTCTTTTAAAAGAAAAATCAAATTTTTCAGAAGCCGTAAGTTTATTTGATGTTGATTTAGAAAAAACTGAAATTGAAGATATACAAAGATATATTGATGTTACTAAAGGGGAAATTTATTTTGCAAAAGGAGTTATATTCGTAGAAGGGATTGCTGAAAGATATTTAATACCTAGAATCGCAGAGTTAATGGGGTTTGAATTAGATAAACTGGGGATTTGTGTCTGCTCTATTGAGAGTACCAATTTTTCACCTTATATAAAATTAGTAGGAAAAAAAGGTTTGAATCTTCCATATGTAATTATAACAGATGGTGACCTATCGAAAGGTTCTTGGAATGGATATGCAAGAATTAATATTTTACTTCAAAATTTAGGCATTGAAAAATTTAATAATCTCGATATTGTTACTAATAAGGATGAAGCAAAATCTTATTTTAGAACGAAGAGTATTTTTATAGGAAATGAAACTTTAGAAGTTGATTTGATTGATTGCGGATGCAATGAAGAACTAAATACAACCTTTTTACAAATAAATCCCACCTCTCATGACTCAACTAAATCTAAATTCAAGGATATTGTTGACAAGAGCTTAACCGGCAAAGAAAACTTAGATTGGTATTTAGATAGAATAACTTTTTGTGGAAAAGGACGGTTCTCACAAAGATTAGTTTCAAATCTACTTACCAAAAAATCACCTGAATATATTTATGAAGCAATAACTAAAATAATTGAAGTTGTTAAAGACAATGGGAACGAATGATTATATCAAAGCAATTAATGAGCTAAAAAATGATAGTCAAGAAAAAGCAATTTTATATTTAGATAATGCTGTTTTTTCAGCCTGTCCCGGTTCTGGAAAAACAAAAACGGTTGTACTCAAAGTTGCATATCTGATGAATGAAATTATAAAATCACCACAGGGTTTAGCGTGTATAACTTTTTCAAAAAATTCAGCTCAAGAATTTGAAAAAAGATATAAAAATTATGATTCTACTAATCAATCAAGACTATTTTTTGGGACAGTACATTCTTTTTGTCTTAGTGAAGTAATATTTAATTTTGGTAAAATATTTCTTAAAGAAATTTTTAATGAAGATACCAGAGTTGCGAATTCTGATGAGATTGAAGAAATACTAAAAGAATCATTTATAAAAAATAAAATTGATCTTTCTAAAAATAGATTTGCTTTCAATTCTATTAGGAGATTGTATCATAATAAAAATAAAAGACTGGAATCAAAGAAAAATCAGTTTATTCAAGTAGTAAAGGATTATGAGGCAAAATTAAGAGATGAAAATTTAATTGATTTTGAAGATATAATATATTATTCTAGAAGATTAATTGAAGTTAACACAATAGTTAAGAAAGCTATATGTGCTAAATTTCCTTGGTTCATTATCGATGAATATCAGGATCTTGGTTATTCATTACATAAAATAATTTTGGCTTTGTTAGAAACTAATAATGTAAAGATATTTGCTGTTGGCGATCCACATCAATCAATTTATGGATTTAATGGTGCAAATCCTACATATCTAAAAGAATTAGCTGATAAAGAAGATTTTGAATTATTCAAATCAAAATTCAACTATCGTTGCTGTCAACCTATTATTGATGCATCAATAAATATATTAAAGTCAGACGAAAAACAATCCTTCGAGTCAAAGATTCAAGACCCTTCATCTGGAGCCATTTTTATACAGGAATGCTCAAGAGGAATTGATGGACAAATTGAATTTATGATTAATACAATTCTTCCAGCAATTAAAGAAAAAGGAATAAAAAATGGAGACATTGGAATTCTTTCAATGTATAATGATTCCATTAACTACTTACATGAAAAATTAAAACAGAAAACTGTACCTTCAGTGATTGTAAAGGATATTCGTTATGAAATAACACCTTTAACTAATTGGATAAACGATTTAGCAAGATGGTGTGCAGGAGGATGGGCAATTAATAGTCCTTTATTAGAGGAACTTTTTACTTTTTGGTTCAATTATAAAAACTTTATAACTAAGCCAAAGACCAAACCAATTTACTTAAATGAATTAGAATTATTTTATAATAGACTCCTAAAACTAAAAGAGAAAGATTACTCTCTAAAAGAATGGGTTTCTTTAGTTGAAAATTGCTTCTCTATCGAAGCTCTTCTTAAAAATAAGGTATTTCTTAAGGAATTAAAATATCATTCTGATTCTTTTGAGCAATTCTCAAACATGGTTTATACCACAAACTTTGGAAATCAAACCTTATCAGAATTCAAAGGTGTTGAGCTAAAAAAAGATAAAATTATCTTAATGACTTTACATAGTTCAAAAGGACTTCAGTTCAAATGTGTTATTATGTTCAATCTTGAAGAAGGAGTAATCCCTTCGTGGAGGCAGGATAATCTAGCAGAAGGCAGAAGACTATTTTATGTGGGCATTACAAGAGCAAAGAATGAAGTTTATCTTTTATGGTCAGGATTTACAAAGAATCAGTATGGTAGAATTTTTAAAAATGGAAAATCAAGATTTATTTCTGAACTGATAGATGGGAAAAATTGTATGAACTTATAATATTTGAATAAGAAATAATTAAAATTTTTCTCCGAGCTTTATTTTTATATCATTAGAGCCATTCTTTAGTGTGGCATACGAGATACCTCAACAACTTCAGCATAAGGAGAAGATTATTTTTGGTCTTACTTTCGTTCAGATAATTTGGGCTCTTTTTTTTGGGTTGATTATTCTTGTTATTGTTAAGCTCCCTTTAGATCTAGTTTCTAAATTTATTATTGCTTTTATTCCTTCTTCTATTGGAATTATGTTTATTTTCTTTGATGCTGGAACTTGGGTTAAGAATATGACTAGTTTTTTGAGATTTATTAGTGCTGATATTAATACTCCTAAGATGGGTAAGTTAATTGATATTAAGAAGATTGATAAAAATATTATTTATAGTGAAACAGAAATTGCAATATTACAAATTACTCCTCTGAATTTTAGTATTAAAACAAAGGATGAAAAAGAAAGTATTATTTATGGCTTTCAGAAATTCTTAAATGGTCTTGATTTTCCTATACAATTTGTTATTTCTACAAATAACTTAAACATAGATTCTTATTTGAAATCTCTTAAGAAAAGAACGACTAATAAAACCTTATTTAATGATTTTTCTAATTTTATGGGTAAAACTATCAAAGAAAATCAGATGAGAAATAGAAGTTTTTTTCTTGTTATTCCTAAAAAAGCTGATTTAACTATACAATGCGATGTTTGTAGAGAAAGACTGGAAAGTATTGGATTAAAAGTTAAAAGAATTAATAATAAAGAAATATTGAGAAACTTATTTCTTTTTTTCAACGAAGATAATGAAAAAAGAATAATAACGAAACCTAAAGCTAAAAAACCAAATAAGAAATGGGTGAAGTTTCTTGATAAACATAAAAAAATTAAAGAGTTTCTTAAAAAACATAAAAAAGAAGATCATGAGATAAAAAATTCTATGCTTTATCTTATCGCACCAAATCATGTCAAGGATAATGTCGAATCCTTAATGCTTAATAATAAACATTGTAGGGTTATTTCAGCAATTGGCTACCCTAGAACAGTAGAATCTGGATTTCTCGACAAGATTATTGGTTCTAATGATGATTTTGATATCTCCCTACATATGGAACCTTTTAGTATTGAATCTATGATGTTAATGTTAAATAAAGAAATAATGAAACAAAGAGCAGATCTTTATGCAGAAGAAAAGAAGAATTCTATCAATCCCTCCTTAGAGATTAAATTCAAAGATACATTAAAAGTTTTAGAAGCATTACAAAAAGGAACTCAGAAACTTTTCAATGTTTCATTATATATTAATTGTAAAGCAGAATCAAAAGAAAAACTAGACTTCATAACTAAGAAGGTGGAGGCAGAACTTAACTCGATGATGATTATTCCAAGTGTACCTTATTTTAGGCAGATACAGGGCTACAAATCAATTATTCCTGTCGCTAAGGATGAATTGGGCATTAAAAGAAATATTACAACACAAGCACTCAGTGCCTTCTTCCCATTTACCAGTCCATTTTTAACATTAGAAGAAAATGGGGTTATGTTAGGGTTAAACAAAAACAAAGTTCCATTTATCAAAGATATCTTTGCTCTTTCAAATGCTAACGGTGTCGTCTTAGCAACATCTGGTTCAGGAAAAAGTTATTTTACTAAATTATTAATCAGTAGACAACTTCTAAACAACACACAAGTTCTAATCATTGACCCTCAATCAGAATATCTAGGACTAACTCAACATTGTAATGGCGAATTAATTACTATTAGCAAAGACTCCGATACCATGATTAATCCTCTTGATATGATGGGACATGAATATATCGAAAAAAGACTTACATTAATGGATATGTTTAAAATAATGTTTGGCGATTTAACAGAGATACAAAAATCTATTCTTGATAGGGCTATAAATGTAACATATTCAAAGAAGGGAATTAATGCAAACTCTTACAAAAACAAAAAAGCTCCGATATTAGGAGACTTGTATAAGACATTGAAGGCAATGGATAAACAAGCTTCTCAAATGGAAAAAATTACCTATAGAGCATTAATCAATAGATTATATATGTACACAGAAGGAGTGTTTTCCTTTGTTAACAGACCAACTTCAATTAACTTTGATAATAAGTTTGTTTGCTTTAACATTGGAGCAATGCCAAAACAAGTCAAGCCATTAATTATGTTTATGATCCTAGATTATGTTTATATGAAAATGAAAGAATCAAAAGAAAGAAAACTTTTGATAGTTGATGAAGCTTGGTCTCTTCTAGGTAAAGCAGAAGAAGCATCATATATTTTTGAAATTGTAAAAACTTGTAGAAAATTTAATCTTGGTTTATTATTGATAACACAAGATGTTTCAGATTTAATCAATTCAAAAGCAGGTCATGCAGTGTTAGCAAATTCATCATACTCTTTACTATTAAGACAAAAACCATCTGTTATTGATAATGTTGTTAAAACATTTCATTTAAGCCAGATGGAAAAGGAATATTTACTAACTGCTACATTGGGAAGAGGAATTCTTATCATGGATAATGAACATCAAGAACTAGAAGTTGTTGCAAGTCCTAAAGAACATGAACTAATCACAACAAATCCTGATGAGATAATTGCAAACAAAAAGAAGAAAAAAGATGATAGAAAAGATATCAATATATTATTGGATTTAAGTAAAGGGCTTTATTATACAGCCGATCTTTCATTAGAAGAGCAAAACTATCTAAGAAATAATGGTTACAAAGCAGGAATACATGTACCAGTAGGTAAAGTTAAACAAGAAGAAGTCTGGATAAAAGTTAATGGAAAAGAAACTCTGCCACATACATTTCTAGTTCAAAATATTAAACAAGAATTACTAAAAAAGACAAAAGAGGTTAAAGTACATATTGTAGAAAAGGCAGATATTATCTTCAAAGCAAAACAAAAAGAATATGCTTTTGAAATTGAAACTGGATTAAGTTTAAAGAAGAACAGAAAAGAACTTAAGAAAAAGATCGAAACAAAATGGATGGAATATGACAAAAAATTATTTCTTGTTCTAACAGATGCAAACATGAGAAAGAATTACGAAACGCTATTTCCCTTCCTGAAAATATATGTCAGGAAGCAAGTCCCAGAGATAATAAACAGCATATTTAAAACTAAAAAACAATAATAAAGATAGTATTACTAACCGCCGATTTTTAGGCTCTGTACGATATTAGTTCTCGGCGACAAATCAAAGAATTAGGCTCTGTGATTGGGTCTGCGATGATATATAAATAAAGAGCCAATTGATTATTTTTTCTTGACTTCTTTTTTAGGCTCTGACTTTTCTATAAAAGTTTTTTTTGCTCTTTCTATCATATCTTCTAGGACATTAAATGTTTTTTGACGATCTCTTTCTTTTACAAAAATACTAATTTCTGTAGCACAACTAAATGTATCAACTAAGCTAATTTTATTTATTGCAATTTCGTTTATGAAAGGTGCCCATATCCCATATTCAACATAAGATTCTTTTGGCAGAATAACAATAAATTCTACTACGTCTTTTTCTATCTCAAGAATTCTCTCTGAAAACACATTTTTAATTTTATCAAGGTTATCTTCATCAACTAATACATGTAATATTTTTTGTCCTTTAGTTACTCTGAAAGTATCTCCACCATAAATCTCTAAAGCTTTAATACTACTATTAATTAATTCAAGTGAAGCATCACCTTTCAAAAATGCAATCTTGACTATTCCACTTCTTAGATGTATTTTTGCATCTTTAATAAATTTACAAGAATGATTTTGATAATCTTGAACTTCTTTAAACTCATCTGCCATTCGTCTAATTGCAGTTCTTAATGCTTCAACATTAAGTTGCTTCTCAGGATAAATCTTCATAATATATGAAGCAAGAGCACGTGGACTAATTAAACTTCTAGCAAGACCTTGTCTAAGAATAGTATCTCTATCTACAGTTTTTCTGATTAAGTAGGTCAAATCATTAGCCATATGGTTCATAATGACCCTGTACTATATAAATGTTACGTTCTTTTTACTACTTTGCAGTAAATACTAGTTGTTTTTATAGTGCTTTTTAGAAATCTAGGTCAAAAAGTGACCCAAACCTATGATACTTGACCCTAAAAAGGTCAAATCGGAACACAGCCATAAGTATCGCATTCTCGTTTCTAATTCCATCAAACAATTTGGAGGTTAAACAAAAATGAACATACGTGGAAAAACAACAGACGGATATCGACTAGGAGACTTGGTAAGAACATTAATGCAATTACCTGAAGTCTCAGTAAAAGAAGGAAGTAGACATCAACTATTGCTAAAATATAATGCAGAACCAGCTTACGGGATGCCGGGACTTTGTGCAATTGGCAAATCAACAAGTTATCAGCGACATATTTTACCTTGGTTGAAAAAAGCAACAGGATATGACTCAAGAACCGTTAATTATGCAGTTCAACATAGGTGTTGGGTATAGATACAAATAATGATATCATGCTGTTTCCGATTAAGCCAATTGCTTCAACCAACAAGATCATTACAGTTAGTGGCAAGATACTTTATAATGATAGAAGGAGAAGAATTGATCTTAAAAAATCAGTTAGAGACCTCTTTGAACCAACAAAAGATCCTTTCTATATAATGGAAGTATGTCTTCATAAAAACAGAATTCATGAAAGGATTGAGGAATTATCAAAGAATAATATAACGCCAATTATACTATATTTTGGAAATAAAGAAAAATGAAATGTCAAGAATGTGGAAGTTATCAAATAGATAAGAATAATGGGGAATATGTCTGCAGAAACTGTGGATTAATTCTTGATGATAGCCCTATTGAAATAGAAAAAGGAGAACCATCTGGAACATTACCTTCTCTTCCAACTGCTGGGATTGGAAATGTTGATGGCAGAATTGTCAAAAGTCAATGGCTACTTTCAACAAGAGAGAAAAATATTATTTCAGCAAAAAAACAAATAGAATTAATATCATCAAAGAAAAATTTACCTAATCATATTATAAACGAATCCTATCATTTATTTATTAGGATTATGAATAATAATCTTAATCTTGGGAAATCAAATATAATTATTATTTATGCTTGCATATATTCATCATGCTTAATTCATAACATCCCTATAACCGCACAGGAATTAACAATTAACTCAGATATCAATCCCATAAAAGTTGGTAGAATGTTTAGATTTATAAAATCAAAATTAAACTTACAAATAAAAAAAACCGATACAATGGAATATATCCCTAGGTATGGTTCTAGATTATCACTTAAACAAAAAACAATCTCTCTTGCATTTGAATTATTAGAAAAACTAAAAGTCCGACATTATGTCTTAGGAAAATCGCCTATAACATTAGTTGCATGCGTATTATATCTTGCATCACATATGAATAATGATGCTAGATCTCAGAGAGAAATCGCAATTGCAACAGGAATAAGAGAAAATACCTTAAGAATAAGGGCAAGGGAGGTGATAAAAAAGTTAGAATAATTTATTTTCATTTTTTAGATTATCTCTTTCTATTTTTTCAGTAATTGCTATTTTTATATATTGAGAAATTGAGCACATCCCATTTGTTTTTCTTTTCAATTCTTCCCATAGCTTATTATGGCAATAAAAACTCCTTCTTTCACCTCTTAACAATTCATAACCTTCATCAGTTTTTACAGATTCTTTTGTGTATGGCATCTATTTTATCCTCCGTTGTTAATGATCGAAATAACATTGACCTGACATAATCCGAAACAGTAGTATAACCATAAGCATTAGCTTTAGTTATGAGCAATTTATTCTGCTCTTCTGTAATTCTTACAGCAAGTCTAACTTCTTTCATAAAAACTAAGAATGAAGAGATAAATAAATACAGATTGGATAAATTTTTGGCTACAATTATGTTACCTAAAAAGGTATCAAAAAAGGTAACACAAAAAAATATATTATTAGAAAGGTGTCACTAAATAGGGTCAGGACGCAATGGCGTTTTACTAGGACAAGATATATAAACTCCGACATTCATTTAAATAATAAGGCAAAATATGACGTGCATTTCAAAGCACTTCGCCTAAAAACATAAAGAACACACGACTGAAATTATCAAATACACGACGGACACGCAAAACATGCGGAGCACGTTCTCTATTTTTAAAATGAATCCATCAAAAGATTTTGTAAAATTAGTTAATCAGATTAAACCATATTCTTATTGTACAAATTCGGTTATTGTTTTGTTTAATCATGAATCTAAGAACCAGTTTGAAAGATTTTTGGCTGATTCACGAGTTAGACCACTTATTTTAATGCATTTATTATTCAATTTTCTTAAAATGGATTTTGTTATTGGTCATGCAGATAAAACTTTTTATCCTGGCTCAGAAATGGATGATTCTAGTTCTTTGAAAAAGGTGGTTTTAAAAGAGTCTGTTGTTAATAAGGTTTTTTCTGGGGATGATTTGTTTAATTTGTTATTGAATCGTATTGGTTTGTTACAACTTAACATACCTTTTGTTTCTTTTGAAGGGGTGGATTTTGTTGCTAATGATGTTGTTCCTTCTTATGTTAATGAGGCGTGGCATGAAGAATTTGGGGAAGAAGTTTTCTTTAGTTTGGATGGGAGTTTGATTATTTATCCTGATAAAGTTCTTGTTTCTTCTAATCTAAAAGATAAGGTTGAAAGTATTATTTCTTGTTTTTTTGATACTTTTTCTAATTTTATTGAAGAATATAAATCTGCATCTTCAATTGATCATGTATTGTATATCGATTGGCTTGTTAAATGGTTTCCTGGAATGATTCATTTTAGAAGCATAGAACATAAGTAATTTTTTTATCCTCCTAACAATAGACGATAACATAGAAAAGTTTATATACTAGTTTGTGCAGGATAGACGTAGACGTTTCTAATAACGTTAAAAAAATATTGGGGGGTAAATAAAATGGCACAAAAAGTTGCTAAAGTTGGAGTTAAGAAAGAATCTGGTTATCTATACTTTGTTGATAAAGCAGGTGATGTTTCTAGAGCAGTTATGGCACGAGGCGGAAGAAAAAAAGGACAAAAATGCAAAAAAGAAAAAGTTTCTAAAGCTGGTGTTAAGAAAGAGTCTGGTTATCTATACTTTGTTGATAAAGCAGGCGATGTTTCTAGAGCTAAAATGGCTCGTGGAAGAAAATAAGTTATTTTTAATGGTGCCAGAAATCTTATATTTCTGAACATCTTTTTTTATTTATTTATTAATGTTAAAATCTTTGTTTTCTTAAGTTTTTTTAGATAAGTTTTTAAACTAAATCTACTTACTATGTTGAATGAAGTATGTCAAAGCATTTGTTGCGGGTATGATTTTGCCTGCGGTAGTTATGCCGTTTATTATTGCGTATTTTGTTTTGCAGGGTGAATTAATTGCAATTCAAAAAATTCCTTTAATGTATTTTGGTGCTTTGTTATGGGGTGTTTGGAATGTTATTTTTATTATGACAAGAAAACATGTTCCGATTACTGATAGAAATGTTAAGTTGGGCGCGTATGGTGCAGTGTATGGTTTAATTTCTGCATTGGTCACTTCTCTTTTATTTGAGTTTACTTCAGTTATACCTTCTTTTTCTGATTCTTTTATTGTATTGGCAATAATTGGTTATCCAATCTTATTATACTTTGCTTGGAAGTATGTTGTTAATGCTTTGAACTTAATCTTTGAAGTTTACTAGGTTCTAAAAAATCTTTTTGTAAAATAATCTGTGCTGAATTTATTGGATTTTAAGTTGAAATGCGATAATTTTATAAATATTTAACAATATATTATTAATATGATTAAGAAAAATAAAACAATTGGAGTGCTTGGAGGGATGGGACCTGAGGCATCATCTAATCTTTATGCAAAAATAATTAAATATGCACAACAAAAATATGGTGCAGTGCAAGATTTTGATTATCCGCCAATAATAATTTATAGTCTGCCTTTATTGGGATTTGATGAAACGGGAATAGTAGATGAAGATTTGGTAAGAAAACAATTAATTAAGGGTGTAAAAAAATTAGAGTCTGCTGGTTGTGAATTAATTATAGTTGCATGTAATACGGTTCATTCGTATTATAAAGAAATGCAATCTTCTGTTAAAGTTCCAATTTTTAATATTATTGAAGAGACAAAGAAGAGAGTTGTCGAATTTGGATATAAAAAAGTGGGGTTGTTTGCTTCTGAAAGTACTAATAAATTAAAACTTTATCAAAAGAAATTCATAGATGCTAATATTGAAGTAATTTCACCAAATAGTGATCAACAAAAGATGTTGAATCAGGTTATTGAACATGTTATGGGCGGTAATCAAAAAACAGATGATATTATTTTTTTGAAAGATATTGCTAGAGATTATATTAAACAAGGTGCAGAAGCAATAGTTATGGGTTGTACTGAGATTCCACTTGCAATTAATCAGACACATACAGATATAAAATTATTTGATACAATTGAAATAATAGTTCAGTGTGCAGTTGATTATTCATTAAAGAAATAGTGAGGTTAGTTATATTAACATTTAATCGGGGTTATCTTTTTAAATAACATTTAGTTTTTAGAATTATGAGACATAGTTTTAGATTTGATGGACATTTACATATTCCTGCTGATAAATTAACTACTGCGTTAGGTAGTGCACTGAATAATAATCTTGATTTTATTATGCTGACAGATTATGATGAAATTCGAGCTTTTAATTATCTTGCTGAGAAAAAGATGGATAATTTTGATGTTGAAAGAGTTGATGATCAAATATTATGTGTTAGTAATGCAGGAAGACAAATTTTAGTTGGTAGTGGGGAAGAAGTTAAAACTAAAGAAGGTCATCTTCTTGCTTGGGGTGTTAGTGATGTTGTTAAATCTGGGAGAAGTTTAAAAGATACTGTTGAAAATATTCTTGGTGAAGGGGGTATTGTTGTATTTCCACATTTGTATGTTTCTTCATTTCATGGTTGTGGTGAACGTGCTTTTTTAAGTATGGTGAATGTTTATGGTGGTGGTTCTTTGGCTCTTGAAGTTAATGGTCAAATTCCGGATTGTCTTAATGCTAATGCTAAATCTAAATCTTTAGGTAAGTTTACTAATTGTGCTGTTTTTGGTGGTTCTGATATTCATGGTGCTTATGGGACTGAAGCGTGTAAGGTTGGTTTTAGAACATATTCTGTTGTGCAAGGTGATTTGCAAAATGCCGTTGAGTCTTTGAGGGATGTAGTGAAGAGGTATTATGGCGTTGAAGTTGTGGATATGCCGAATACGCTTGTTGAAACTCTTGCGTGGAATGCACGTTCTCTTTTAAAAAGTCCTGTGAAAAAAATAAAAAGTATTTTTTAGTTATTATCAGAATCAAAAAGTTTATTAATTACTTTTCTAATAGTTATTAAAAAGAGGTGGTAGTTTGAGAGTTGCAATTAATGGTTTTGGTAGAATTGGTAGAATGGTTTTTAAGGCTTCATTAAAAAATTCAAAAGTTAATGTTGTTGCTGTTAATGATTTGGGGGATATACATACTTTAGCGCATTTATTAAAATATGATTCTGTTCAACCCTTTAAATTGAAAAAGGTTAAAGTTAATGGAAGAACTATTATTGCTGACGGTCATAAAATACGTGTTTTTTCAGAAAAAGATCCTGAAAAACTTCCTTGGAAAAAACTTGGAATTCATACTGTTTGTGAGTCTACTGGTTTTTTTAGAACTAGAGAACTTGCTTCTAAACATATTGTTGCCGGAGCTAAAAAAGTTCTTATCTCTGCACCTGCAAAAGGTGAAACGCCGGTTAAGACTATTGTTCTGGGAGTTAATGATAAAGAACTAAAAAAGTCCGATGTGATAATATCTAATGCTTCTTGTACTACTAATTGTTTGGCTCCTTTGATTAAGGTTTTGAATGATGCTTTTAAGATTAAGAGCGGTTTTTTTACTACAACCCATGCATATACTATAACTCAAAATATTGTTGATGGTCCTCATAAAGATTTGAGGAGAGCAAGGGCTGCAGCAATTAATTTAATTCCCACTACTACTGGTGCTGCTAAAGCAGTTGCATTAGTTATTCCTGAGATGAAGGGGAAGTTAGATGGAAAAGCAATAAGAGCTCCCGTTGTTTGTGGTTCTATTACGGATTTAACGGTTGAGGTTTCGAAACCAGTTTCTGTTAATAAAATAAATAATGCATTTAAACGTGCTTCTAAAAAAATGAAAAAAGTTTTGGAATATTCTGCTGAACCAATTGTTAGTTCAGATATTTTGGGTAATTCGCATTCGGTTATTTTTGATAAGGAGTTAACTATGGTTAATAAAAAAACTGTTAAAGTGTTTGGATGGTATGATAATGAATGGGGTTATTCTAGTAGAATGGTAGATTTGATGAGTAAGATGAGATAATTAATTATGAAATGAACTCAAAGAGTTCGTTCAGAATGGAGTGAAAAGGAATTATGAAATCTTTAAAACGTATTAACATAAAAAACAAGAGGGTTATTATCCGTTTGGATTTAGATCTTCCAAGAGATAAAAACGGAAATGTTGTTGATGATTCTAGGTTAATAAAATCTTTACCTACTTTAAATTTTTTAAAAAAGGCTAAACAAGTTATTATTATGGGCCATGGTGGTCGTCCAAAAGGTTATACTAAAAATCTTTCTTTTGATAAAGTTGCTAAACGTTTATCAAAAATTCTTAATCTAAAAGTTGCATTTCTTGAAGAATCAATAACTGTTCTTCCAAAAGATAAATTTGTTATGTTAGAAAATTTAAGATTTTATCCTTATGAAGAACAAAATAATCCTAGATATGCTAAAATTCTTGCTTCCTATGCCGATATTTATGTGAATGATGCGTTTGCTACTGCTCATCGTAAGGCTGCTTCAACAGTTGCTATTACTAAATATCTTCCTTCGTATCCAGGTTTTGGTTTAGAGCAAGAAATAAAAAACACGAAAAGAATTATTGAAGATTTAAAACATCCTTTTATTTTATTGATTGGTAGCAAAAAGCTTGACAAACTTCATGCAATTAAACCTTTGATTAAGAAGGCAGATTGTGTTTTGATTGGTGGCGCTATGATGTTTACTTTTATGAAAGCGCTTAAACAAGAAGTTGGTAAAAGTTATTATAAAAAAGAGGAAATCAAATTAGCTAAAGAATTAATAAAAAACAAAAAGTTAGTTCTTCCTATTGATGTTGTTTTGGATAATCATAAAGTTGTAAAAGCTGAAAACATTCCTAAGAATAGAATTGGTTATGATATTGGTCCTGAAACAACTTTGATTTATTCTGAAATTTTAAAGAAGGCTAAAACTGTTGTTTGGAATGGTCCAATGGGTTATTTTGAGGGTGGTTTTAATAAAGCTACAATTCAATTGGCTAATACAATAATTAATTCAAAAACTATCTCTTTAATTGGTGGGGGAGATACTACTTTAGCACTAAAATCTTATTTAACTAAATTTACTCATTACAGTACTGCGGGCGGGGCGTTCTTAGAACTTATCTCCGGAAGACAACTTCCTGCTATTAAAGTGCTGGAATACTGAATCTTTTTAAATAACTTTAGATTAGCTATTCTTATGTCAATTGTTTTTGATAAAATTCGTGAAGCTGGAAGAATTGTTCTTGAGTCGGACTTGTTTTCTAATAGTTATGTGAGAAGTTTAGCTCAAAGATGTGAGCCTGAAGAAGTTCAAAGAACCATTGATGAGTTGAAACAGTCTCTTTCTGAAGAACTAGAAAACGCATCTGATAAGGTTGTTAATGTTTCATCGTCTGATTCTTCTGGTGAAGGTGAAGCAATTGTGAATCTTGAAGCATATCAAACTCCCGAAATCACATTAGGTTTCACTGTTAAAAACCCTGGTTTTTCTTCAACTTTTAAGTTTGAGAGATCTCGATTTAGAAGAAATGTTTTACATGTTTGTATTGATCAAGTTTTTGGGTATTTTAATCATGCTGGTACTGGAGAAGCAAAAATGTTGGATTTATTAAATAGCTTACCAATCAATATTATTTCTAGTGATGATGAGGTTGAAATGGCACATAAAAGAAAAATTGCTTTTGCAAATGGACCTAATACACAAGAAGCAGATGAGTTTAACCAACTTGTTCAAGCGCCTTCATTTTTTTATGGTAGGTTGTCTAATTTTGTTTTTTCAAATTTATTTGCTAATCAAATAGAGGATGGTTCGTTTTATATTGATTTTGATTTTATGAAAGAAGCATATTTTAAACAAGTTTTGAGTAATTCGCTTGGGTTTACTAATCAATTTTTTAGTCGTGGTGAAGCATTATCTTTGTATGATTTAGAAGGAAGAAATCTTAAGTCAGATATTGCTGGATGTAATGTTGATGAAAGAGAGAAAATTTTTAGGGAAGCAGAAGAAAAACTTGCAGAGTTTTGTTTGCAGTTTGCAGATGAAAGAGGATTTGAGTTTGGTCCAGTTCAATCCACATTTTTTGTTCATCATTACACTTCCGGTCTAGAACCTAAACCTTGGAATCCTGATGATTTTCCAGATGAACGAATTCGTATGTTGGATGTAACAAATCCTGAATTGTCTGATGCGTTTGAAACAGTATATGTTGGAAGATTTGATAAAGTTGTTAATCATCCTCCAAATCATAGAAGAGTTAATATGAGGATACACACACAAAATTCTCCTTTTGGATTTGTTAGTATTAATGAACCTGATGATTTTGATAGAGTTGTTGATGTTATAGAACCAAGATATATTCAACTCCATTCATAATCTTTTATTCTTCCATCTCTTTCTGCATCCCAATAAAATACTTCATCAACTCCTGCGACTGTTGCAAGTCTAGCCATCATCGTGCTTTTTTCATCTATGTGCATTTTTCTTACTTGTTCTTTTGAAGTTAGTGTCGGGTCTGCAACAAGAACGTTATTTCCTAGTTTCCCCCAAAATTTAGCTGCCATTCTTGATGGGATGGCATATTGTGACATTTCTAATGGTGTATAATTGTGTTGTTTCATGTATTCGCGGATAATTACTTGATGGGCATGTAAATCTTGGGGATAAATCATATAACTTTCTGAAGTAGGACTTCTGTCATCACCATATTTAATATTGTAAACTCTGTGGGTTGGTTCGCCATCGCTTCCTAATTCATCTTTTTCATATGTTGGTTTGGTTCCCCAACAAATAACTCTTTTTTTATCATTATCTTTTACACACACATGTCTCCATTTTAATCTGTATCTTCCTTTTCCTTTTGTGCTTGATGAAACTTTTACAATTACTTCTGCTCCTTCGTCATTAACTCTGTTCGCAGAATCATAAGTTTCTATGCTAGACCCGCAGTTTAATTGTGCAAATCTGTCTTTTATGAATTGGTCATAAGTGTCTCGTTTACATCCATCCATTACAGACCAGAATGGAATGTATATTCTTCTTCTATCTCTTCCAACTATTGGTCTAAAACTATATCCCAAACAAAAAACATTTTCTTCAGGTCTTGCTAATGCTCTTTCAATACTTGTTTGTCTAAGTTTTAGTGGTGTTACTTCTGTTCTTTCTGCTTCAGTTTTAGAATGTGGTTGGTCTATCCAGCTATAAAATCCATGTTTTAAATTTCTTCTTGATGCAGTTGCAGAACTATTTGTTCCTCTCCAAAATTTAGTTGGAGTTAATCCTGCTTGTAATATTATTGAATCTTCACTACTTAATTCTTGTATTCGTTCTACTAATCCTTGAACTCCAACAGTTTCTGGTTCCAGTGCACTTATTTCATTAACTGTTCTTTCTTTGAAAAATGTTTTTTTCTTTATCATACTTATAATAAATCAACCAAGAATATAAACTTGTGTGGGTACACGTATCACCACAACCTTTAAATACCTCTTTATTTATAATTAAGTATGAATTCATTAGAAGCAGCAGGTTTAACAAAGAACGAAGCAAAATTATATAAAATTTTGTTGATGTCTGAATCTAACATAACTGAATTAGCTAAAAATTCAGGCATTCATAGAAGGAGTGTATATGATGTTCTTCAGAGGTTAACTGAGAAAGGTTTGGTTGCGTATCTTATTGTAGATAAAACAAAAAAGTATTTTGCTAATAACCCAAAAAAACTTCAAGATTTAATTATTAAAAAAAAGGAAATCATTGAGAAAGACCTTCCAAGTTTACAAAAACTATTTCATCAAACATCTGAAAAGAAATCAACTCAATTTTTTTTAGGGAAAAAAGGAATAAAATACATTTTAGATGACCAATTAAGAAAAAGTAAAGAAGTTTTTGTTCTTGGTGGTTCTCAGGATTCAATAAACATTTTAAAATATTATTTTCCAAAGTATCATTTAATTAGAAAAGAGAAGAATATTAAGTTAAAAATTGTTTTATCTGAGAAAAATAAGTTAACATTGCCTTTAGCCAAAATAAAGTATATGAAAGATACCGGTCAAATGGCAATCAACATTTATGACGATAATGTTGCATTAATAATGTGGAGTAAACAAAATCCTTATGCAATTTTAATTCATGAAAAAGCGGTTGCTAAGTCTTTTAAAACGTATTTTAGCTTTATTTGGGATAAGCTTTAAAAATGCCTTTTTTCTTCTTTTTATTATGACTAGAACTAGAGCTATAGTTGAAATCGGGACGTATGTTTTGTTGGTTAGTACTCTTTTATTTACGTTATATAGAGCGGGTAAAATTTATGATTGTATGAGCGATTGGAAAAAATTGAGTGGCGAGCAAAGTGAAACAATTAAAGTTTTGAAAAAAGAATTATCTGCTGCTTCTGAAACTGAATATGAAATTATTCCTTTAACTCCTGAATTAGTTTCTAGGTTAGAAAGAGTGCAAGCATGTAAATGGTTTATTGCTGAACATCCTGAACAAGCTTACAATATGGTAATTGGTTCTTTAAAAAGTCAAGATGGCCAGGGGTGGAGTTTAAGAAGAAGCAGTAAAGGGGTATTTCTTAAATCCGGGCATGTTATTCAGCGAGTTTCATCTTTTGAATGTCTTCAGGATTGTGAACTTTATCGTGGTGGAAAACGGGTAACGCTTGAGGATTTATCTTCTCAAGAACGTTCAGCTCTTAATCGTGCTCAAGGTTGGTTAGAATACGAAACTAAAAATGCTGCTCGGACACATTTGCTTGGAAGATATGTTCCCGAATCATTAGATAATAAGATTTAACCTTTCTAATACTTCCTTTATTCTATAATAATCCTTATAAATGATTTCTCTATCGTAAATTGGGGGGAAAAATGCAAAAAAAGATTAATATTGAACATGTACCAAAATTAGATAAAGTATTGAGAATTACTTTTGCTTCTGTTAAAAAAGATTTTATTGAAACTAGAGAAGAATTTATTCAATTAGAAGAAAAAGTTAATAATTCTTTAGACATATTCCGAGGTAGAATAAAATCTCTTAACGAATTAATATTTAGAGAACTTAAAAACAAGACTGATTACATGGAAACAAAGTTAAATAATAAAACTAAAGATTTAGAAACACAAGTTAAGGATATTGCTGTGTCAACTGATAAATTTTTGGATCAAACCAATGCTAAAATTACTGAGTGGAATTCTAAAATTCTAAAATTAGATGAAAATTCAGCTAGGGCTGAGGAGATTGGTGCGGAATTTAAGAAAATAAAGTTTTTAAGAACTGAATTAGAAAGAATACAAGTTCTTGATAAACAGGTTAAAACTATTGATGCTGTAACCATTCACGAAAAAGATTATAAAAAAGATAATGCTAACATTAAAACTGATTTTAATAAAAAGTTAGAGCATTTAAAGGTTAGTCAAGAGTTTTTAAAAGCTAATTTAACAAAAAATATGGGTGATGAGCGCGCAGTATTAGAAACTAAAATTTCTAGAGTAGATAAAAAGTTAGATTTTTCAGATAAGACTGCTAAAGATAATCTGGATAAGTTAGAAAAAGAGCTTGCTCAAAGATTAATTGAGGATATTGAGTCTGTTAAGAAGTTAATGTCAAAGAAATCATTAACAAAAAAAGCAGAAGAACTTAAAAAATCTTTTAAATCAGATAATGAACAGTTACAAAAGGACGTAATTGACATTAAAAAAGATTTAACTGACCAAGTGTCTGAAAATAAAAGTTTAAAACGTGAAGTTAGTGAGTTAAAGAAAACTTTTTCTAAATTTTCTTCTAAACTTGAAAAAGTAGAAAAACAAAAACCTCCTGTTGTAGAAAAAGTTGGTGTTGTTGAGAAAACTGTTAGTCCCAAATTAGAAGTTATAAAACAAAAAAAACAAAAAAAGAGTTTGCTTAAAAGATTTCTTGATTTTCTTATAGAAGATGTAGAGGAAGATAAAGACAAAACCCTTCACGAGTTTGATAGAAAAAAGGGCGATAAGTTTGAGATTAAAGAATTAAAAGAGATTAAAGAATGAATGAAACAAATACAGTTAATATGAGGCGGTTAGCAAAGTCTGACGTTCTTAATATGTATGACTTGATTAATCCTGGAAGCGAGGAAATGGGTGCGTCGCAAGTTTGGTTGGGAATTTCTGGAGATAACGTTCCAACTATTGCGGCTGCAACGGATGCATCTTATCTTGGTTTTAAAATCGGTCCTTATGCTGCTGTATCTTCTTCACGTCCAAATGTTTTAAGAGTTGCAGTTTTATGTGGAGACACACCAAAAGTTTATCATGTTTTTCAAACTTCTGGCGTGTTAGCTGCAAGTGAAATTGAAAAAAGTGGTTTTGAGTTAGTGTGTTGGCGTGAGTTTTTAGCACTTAGGGAGACTGAAAAATCCCCTTCTGATATGGGTCCTGGTCAAGACAACTTCTCCAGGAGTGGTTGATTTTAGTGAATTAAGACAATCATTATAAACTTCTTTTTATTATTAATTTTATGCGTAAGTATAAACCTAAACCAATTAAGATTATAAATACTGCTAAAGAGCGTATTAATGAACTTTTTAAACAAGCAAATTCAACTGAGAAGCCTTCTTTAGCTAACCGATACGTAACTATTGCAAGAAAGATTTCTATGAAGTATAAAGTAAAAATTCCTTCAAATTTAAAAAAAAGGTTTTGTAAAAGTTGTTATAAACATTTAAAACAAGGTAAAACCGTTAGAGTGAGAAGAAATCCCAAAGGAATAGTCTATACTTGTTTGTATTGTAATACTAAAATGCGTTTCCCTATAAAGTAACATGAAGATTATACTACAATAATCCTTTTAAACCATTTTTCTATCTAATTGAATATGAAGGAGAAATCGTTAAGAGAACTTGATGAACAATTATCAAATTCTTTTTCTAAGATAAAAGAAGAAGTTACTAGCCTTAAGAAATCTAGAAAGATTATGGCAACTGAGCTTAATGAACTTAATCTTAAACAATTAGAAGCAGATAATGTTACTGCTAAGGGAGAAGACCTTCATAATGTGCAATTAAAGGTTGAAAAGATTTCTTATGAGCAAAAATCAATTAAAGAATTTTCTGACATTCTTTCTATGCTTCAAAAAGATTCTGTTTTACGTTCTGAGTTTCAACGTCAAATTAAAAATATGTCCTCTGATGTGGGGCATATAAAAAAGGATGTTAACAAACTTAAAAAATCTCGAGAGGTTGTTAAAGAATCTCGAATAAAGAATTTAGAAAATAGTTTACTTAAAGTTAATGAAGTAAAGGATATGTTTTTGAAAGAGGTTAGAAAGAAGTATTTGGATGCTGAAGAGGTTGCTTCTGAGATTAATCCCTTAAAACGTGAGTTTTTAGATCTTTATAATAAAGTGAATAAGATTAAGAAAGAAGTTCTTAATTTTCAAAGAGCAAGATTTTTTTCTAATATTTGTTTGATTGTAGCATTAGTATCTTTTATTGGTGCAGCGTCTGCTTTGGGGTTTAATTATGTATATGTTGCTAACTTTCTTGGAATAGAAACTTTAATATTTTTAATTATTGCTTTTGTTTTTAAGGCAGGTATAGCAATTAGAAAGTAAACTTTTTAAACTCTTTTTCTTATCTTACTGTATGAATTATGATTTAGAACTAAATAAGGTTATTAAACAAGTAAAAGATTGTAAAGCAAAACTTGTTTGTATTCAACTTCCCGATGGTCTTAAACCACAAGCAGAGGATATTCAGCTTAAAATAGAGTCTAATACTAAAGCGAAAGTAGTTATTTGGGCAGGTAGCTGTTTTGGTGCTTGTGATTTGCCTTTGGAGATTAAACAATTAAATATAGACCTTCTTATTCAATGGGGACATTCTAAGTTGGTTAGGTAACCACTGGACATTTTTATGCGGCACTGGACAAGTCCCGCCCAATAGTTTATAAATAAACTTAATTCTATTAAAAAAGAGCCTCGCGCAAAACTGCCAACTTAAACTTTTTCCCTTTGGGTCGTTAGCACTAAAAGTTTAAGAGCCGTTTCGCTGGTTGAATCTCTTTTTCTTCTGCCAAGTCCAAAGTTTACTATAGTGAAAACTTTGGAGGAAAACAAAATGAAGAAAAAAATGTTTATTGTGTTTAAATCAGGAAAACAAAAAGAGTTAGTGTCAAAAGCTATATTCAAAGCAGGTTCAGAAAGAAAGCTTGCAAAACAAATTGCCATTTCAAAGAGTGTTGTAAGTAACATAAAACTCGAAAAGATAAACATGTCTAATATAGTTTTAGAAAGAATTAGTGATTTTTTAAACTTATCAAAAGGCAGTATCACTAAAGACATAGTTGAAGTTTTGCCAAGTAATTGGGGTCAAATTAAGGGTGGTAAAGAACTAATAAGAATTAAGAGATCAAACGGAACTTTTGAGTTGACAGTAAATAGATTAAGAAAAGCAACAACAATTAGAATGGTTAAGTGGCATGCATTTATGAAAAATAACCATACAGAAGAATATTACAAATTACAGTATTCTCGTTTTAAAAAGATTAAAGGAGGATATGGTGAAAAGAAGCATGGTGGGTTAAGTGTAAGAAATAAACTTGAAAGAGAAATTGCAGAGTTTTTAGAGTCATTGGATGTTGATTTCTTGTATGAACCTTATATTAATGTAAATGGCAAAGCCTACTTCCCTGATTTCATTGTGGATAAGAATGTGATTGAAGTTACTGCTTGGAAACATCTAAGTAAAGAGAAGATTGATTACTTAAATAATAAAATTAAAAATCTTAAATCAAAAGGATATAAAGTGTACTTCTTTATTCCAGATAAATACAGAAAATTTTATAAAGAGCTTGAGACTTTTATTATTTCAGACTTAAGCGCTTTACAAAAAATAATTGCCCTTGTAGCTTAGACATGTGAAGTTAATTCTTTCATGGAGCAACAGGTAAAGCGTGTGGCTGTTAACCACAAGATCATCAGTTCGAGTCTGATCGGGGGCGTTTTTTTTATTTTTTATTCTTTTTTGTGTTTATTCTCAATAACCTTTAAAAATAACTCATTATTCTTTTATTATGATAATAATGACTACTGGAAGAAACCCCGAATTTGAGAGAACTCTTAGGCATAGACAAGAGCGTTATTCTGCTTCTAAAAATCTTATGAAAGAAAGGGGTTTAGATAATCCCCTGGTTAGAACTTCTGAAGAACAAGATGAACTTGATGCTAATTATGATGCTGCAACTGAAAGTAATGCACATTTTCAAGAAGTTCAAGAAGTTCTTAAGTTTTTAAGATTAACTAATCATTCTTGGGATGGTTATGAAGCAAAAAGACAAGAACAAGTAAGAAAGCAAACTGCTGATTTATTTGATGTTCGCGAAAAAGAACTTGCAGAACAAGTGAGGGATGATAAAATTGAATTTATTTATCCTTGTGACCACTTTGATTTAGGTGATGAACGAGAAGCAGAACATGAATTTGTTAGAACAAGACGTTTTGTAATTGTTGGAACAAAGTTAAAAAGACGACCGGATCATCATCATAGTACTGCTTATTTAAGAAGAAAACAAACTACTGTTGAAGGAGAATCAGTAAATCCTGCGGTTTTAGCTGCTTTGGATGATTTATCTTATGGCTCATCTGTTTTATTTCAAGGAGATGATGGTTTTCATTATTCTGCTACTAAGGTTTCTAATTGGAAACTTGAACATGTTTCTTCTAAAATAAAAATAGGAACTCCTAAAGACATTTTGAAAGATTTAGTTTATCTTACTAGAAGAAAAGGTAGTTCTTTTGAGTTAGAAAAACTTCAAGCAATTTATCGTAAAGGATATAATCGGTTTCATTTAGTTGATGGTCGCCAATTAGATTCTAGAATAAATATTTGTTCTGAAGAGTTTAAAGCTGATCCTTCGGATGGATTAAGACTTTGTGTTAACAAAGCAGGTTGGGGAAATTTTGGTTTTCATTTTGTTAAGGAAACTTATTGGATGTTAAACCATGATGGTAAAACTATTTCTCAAGAAGAGTTTGCTGGAGTAGTTGATGCTTCAGAGGTTGTTTCTTATCAAGACAAAGGTAGAACTGGCTTGTTTCGTCTTCCTCAAAATAATGGTCATGCAGGTTTAAGAAATGCTGATTGTAATCATAAAGGGAGATTGGGAAGAGTTTCTGGTAAACCTGAGCGTCATGAAGAAGTTATTGTTCCTTATGAAGTTAGTTCTGATTTTTCAGCATCGAGAATTCGTGTTTCTTAATTATAATTCTTCTTTTTCAATTATTAATTTATCATATGTTGGATATTCTTTAATAATATAACATTTGGAATCAAGTTCTTTATGTATATCTAACAAAACCCATGCAGCAATTCTTATTTTTCCTTCAAACTTAATTAATGAAGCTGGAATTGAAAACTTTTTTCTAATTTCTTCCATATCTTTTTTAGTTCCTTCTATCTCCCCATGAGTTATCAAACCCTCTGAATCAACATAATCTAACTTTTTAGCTATGCTTTTTGCTCTTATTTTTAATCTATTTGCTAATTGTACTTTGTCTTTTAGTTTGGCTGTGCAGAAATGTATTTTCAAATTACTAAACTGTTTCATTAGTTTCATTGCTAATTCTTTGCTTCCTTTTACTGCATAACTTAACCTATCTTTACATTTTCCTTCTTGAATATATGCAGAACCATCTGACATTTCTAACTCGTTTAAATTAATAAAATCAAAGAATTTAAAATATTCAATTAGGGTACTAAGTTCATTAAATTTCCCTGGAATTACTGGAACTTCAATTCCAACATCCCACTTAAACTTTTTAGCAACTAATATGTTGCTCCATAATTTATTATCTTCTAAATTTGGATGAAATCTTATTTCATCTAATCCTGCATCATATAATTTTTTTAACTTTTCTTTATTAACTAAGTTTGCAGAAGTATACAAATGTATGTGAAATTTCTTTCCAAAAGCTTTTTTTAACATTTTAATAATTTTAACAGTTCTGTCAATTTTAGTTAGTGGGTCTCCGCCAGTTATCCCCGCACCAATAGATTTAGAAATTTTTACTTCTTCAAGTATTTCATTTAAATTATTAACTTTTCTCTCATTACAATAAATTACGTCTTTTTTATACTTTTCATCAGATAACGGACAATAATCACAACTTCTTGGACATAATCCTGTGATAAAGATTACACTTTTTTTCCCTTTTACACATAACTTACATCCCTTACAAAGACTTTTTTGATTATATGAATAATGTTTATTTTGTTTCATTAACACCTGATTATACAGTAATATTTATAAAACAATTCTTTTTCTTTTGTATCACGGCTATATAGCATACCCTGGCGGCTGTTTCGTTGGTTGACGTCGAAATAGGTTTCCTCGTGTTGTTTTGTAAGCCTACAAAAAATGGCCCTGTAGCATAGTCTGGTGGTGCGCACGACTGATAATCGTGAGGTCCGGAGTTCAAATCTCCGCGGGGCCATATTCTAATTTTTTTTTTATTCGTACGATTGAATTTAGTGAAATCGTACTTGGTGGCGGGTTCAAGGAACAAGACCCTTGGTTTGGAGTTACGCGGGGCCATATTCTAATTTTTATTATATTAGTGAATATATAAATTTATAATGGGGAAATCTATTTTGAGATTATGAAAGAACCGGTTGAAATATATGTTGCAGCAGCATTATTTAATGCAAGAGAAACCTTTTTTAATTCTCAGTTAGTTGAAGATTTGGAAAAATTAGGTTATAAAACTAATTTTCCGCAAAGAGATGGGTTTGAGTTTGGAGATTTAACAAAGGCTTTTTCTGATAAGCTTCAAAAAGATAAAATATGTTCTGCGGTTCAAACTGTGATTTATTTTCTTGATATGGGTGTTTTTGTTCCAAAAAGCGATGTAGTTTTAGCAAATTTTGATGGCCCACTTGATGAAGGTGTTGTGGTTGAGGTTTCTTATGCTAAACTGATGGGGAAGTTTGTTATCGGATTTAGAACAGATGTTAGGAGCCCTTATGGTGCATTAGATGAATCATTTGGGGGCATGCATTTTTTCCCGGCATATCAATCTCGTGCATTTATTTCACATCATATGCCTTCTAAAACTCCTGAAGAAAGAGTTAAACAAATGGGTGCGTTTGTTGAAAAGATTGATTTAGCTATTGAATCTGCCGAAATTGTTCATCAAGAAAGCCCGCCAGATTATGTAAAAAATAATCCTCATATGAGTGCGGTTTTAGAGGGAGCAAGTTTGTTGTTTGATGGAATAGAGGATATACATTCTGAAGAGGGTATGAATGAAATTGTATCAAGATATTTAGCACAAAGGAAAAGATTAAAAGAGCTTCTTACCGCTGCTTTATAATCACCACATTTCTAT
Source organism: uncultured Methanosarcinales archaeon (assembly GCA_964427985.1). Lineage (GTDB taxonomy): Archaea > Nanobdellota > Nanobdellia > Woesearchaeales > JABIAG01 > JABIAG01. The sequence continues at coordinate 1,195 of CAYRWJ010000006.1, read as the reverse complement.
TTTCTTTTCTGCGTTATCAGACCACGTTTTAATAATATCTTTAAGGATTTGTCTTATTTTTGGTTTTGAATTGCATTCATAAGTATATACATACCCTCCTTTATCTAAGTTTTTTTGATGTCTTAGAATGATTTTTTTATCTGATAATTTTTTTACTGCTTTTTGGATTGTTGTTAAGTTTAAGTTTAACTTTTTTGATATGGTGCTTGTAATGCATTGTTTGCTTGTATCTTCTAAGAAATATTCCATTATTTTGAATTCGGTTTTTGTTAGTCCCAACCCACATTTAACAATGTCTTCTAACCTGAATTGTTTACATGCAAAATTAATCATAATGCCTCTTTAACTTTTTTTTCAGAGTCTTCTTTATAATCAATGCCTTTATCTTTTAATGCAGATACCATATTTTCTCCTAATTTTCCTGCAATTACTAAATTAACTTTTTTATCTGCTAACATGTGTGCAACTGAAAATCCTGCTCCGCCTGAACCTGTTGCAAAAGGGTTTTTTATTGTTTCAATTAATTCTTTATCTTCAAAAATTAGGTAGTAAGGTGCTCTGCCTCCCATTTTACTAATTTCTGATTCTTCACTTTTTCCTTCAGATGCTATTGCTGTTTTCATTTTATTATTTTCTCCGGAGAATTAATCTCCATTAATTTGTTGATTATTTTTCCTTGAATGATTGAGAATGCAACCATAACTAAACAAAGGATTAAGATATATTGCCAACTAAAATAAATTATGGCAAGAGGTAATAAGGGTATTTTTATTGCGCGGTTATATAAAAAGCAGGCTATTAATCCATGACTTAAACCTTTTTCTTTTAAATCTGCTAATAAAGGATACCACATATAGATTGGTCCTGATGATAAAATTCCTCCAATTATTACAAAAAACCATTTTTTTATTCCTTTTTCTTTCAAATGCTTCATTATAAACGTGGGGGTCATAAAATAATTAGATAAACTCATTAAAACAAAAACAAGGATGAAGATTGGAATTATTTTATAAATAATATTTTTAAAAAAGAGTAAACTATCTAAAAAAACTTTTTGATTAAATATTAACACTAAGATGTAAATGAGCACCATTGCTAATAGGAAATACCAAGAACCTGAAATTTGTTTTAATTTATTTTTTAAATTCATATTATTACTCTTAATATTATTATGGTAATTATTGCAACTATGATT
>CAYRWJ010000005.1:33678-39751 GCA_964427985.1 uncultured Methanosarcinales archaeon | reverse complement strand
ATTGACTGGACATTAAGAACAACTGTTCAAGCTAAATTAAAAGTTATGATTAAAAGACTTTTAAGAAAATATGGATATCCTCCCGATACAGAAAAAATCGCAACTGATTTGATTTTAGAACAAGCTAAACTATTTGCTGAAGATTGGGCAGAAAAAGAAACTAATTAGTTTTCTTTAAAACTATAATACTCCTCCCTACCAATAATCACATGATCCAATACCTTAATGGATAATAAGTCTCCTGCACTAAATAGTTTATCAGTTATTGTTTTATCTTCTTGAGATGGTTGAGAATCGCCAGATGGATGATTATGAACTAAGATTATTGCATTGGCACTTTCTTTAATAGCTGATTTAAAAACCTCTCTTGGATGAATTATAGAACTATTTAGTGTACCTACAGATATTATTTCATCTTTAATTATTTTATTCTTTGAATCTAAGTGTAAAACCATAAAATGTTCTTTATCAATCCCATTTAACTTTGGAGAACAATAATCAAATACGTCTTTTGCTGATTTTATTACCTTCCCATCTTGTTTAGACAAATTATGTCTTTTATTAAATTCAAATAATGCTTTAATCTGCATTGACTTAGCAGGACCAATACCTTTAATCGCTTGTAATTCTGTTAAAGATAAATTAGAAAGATTATTTATACCATATTTAGAAAGCAATCTATTACTCATATCTACAACATTCTCTTGTTTAGTCCCACTCCTTAATATGATAGCTAATAATTCAGCATCACTTAAAGCAGATTCTCCATATTGTTGTAATCTTTCCCTAGGACGATTCTCTTTAGTAATATCACTAATTTTCATGTTAAGTTAAGTGATTCTATTTTTAATAAATGTTAATGAAGAAAAACCGGAAAGTTTGCGGAAAAACTGGAAGATTTCCGACACTAAAACAATGAATTTATTTAGTAGAATAATAATAAGATATTTATGACTCAAAATATTTCATTCCCTGTGTTTGGCCAACGTTTATATCTTAATGCAAATCTCGTATTAAGCGATATCCTAACAAGAATTAAACAAAAAAAAGGATGGAAAAATAATCAACAAGCTGGAACTCTAAAAAAGTTAAGTGAGGAAGGATATGAACTAGTTACCTCTTCCCTAACCAGAATGGAAGTGATTAAAAATTTATTAAAAGAATTCAGTCAACTTGATGTTAAGAAAGCAAGCAACCACTACTTTAATTGTCTTAAAATATATGAAATGAGTGAAATTAATGTTCAAAATAATTTAAAACTTACTCCCTCACTACTAACTAGAATTTCAACAAGCAATCTTGAACTTAAAGATGCACTTCACTTAACTTTATGTAAACATCTAAAAATTAAAGTGTGCACACATGATAAAAAAATGAACAATAATTGGTCACAACAAAAAATTAAAGAAAAATTTTATAATGAAGTATACAAACCAGAAGAACTAATAACACAAAAGAAGAAGAAATTCAGAAAATAAATTATTCACAAGAAACACCTTCAGGAACACTAACTTCCACCTTTTTTCCATTAATCACAATATTACACGTTCTCATCTTAACAGGTTTAACATCAAAAAGTTTTTTCTTCATCATACCACCTCATTTTTAAAAACAATTGAACTTATTAAAGATATCTGTATTGGAGGTATATAATTCTTTCGTTTTGTGCAAAACCCTTAGTTGGTTATAGTAAAGTTTAGAAAAGTTTATTAAGTTGGTAAGATAAAATAAATTATGATATCACCCTATTCAGCTGTACGATTTCTTGTTACATCAATTATGTTTCCGTATACCCCTTCTTCTAATCCTGAGAAAAGAAAAATAGCTGGTTGGAATAGAAGAGAAAAGAGTAGGGGAACAAACAGACAATATCTTGGACCTCATGGTTTAACAGTAAGCCAAATGCAAGTACAAAAAGGAATTTTTAGAAAACTTGTAGAAACAACCAGACCAGAAATTGCAAAAGCAGTATCAACAGGCTTAGCAAAAAGAGTTTGGTAATTCTTAGAAAGATTTAACACCCCGCTTAATAATTTACTTCTTAAAAGCATAACCTTTATATACTCGCACCGTTTAGTGTAGTTATCGTTGACTTAACGTCAACGCGCAAGGGTGATGATTATGACTAAAAACAAAGAAATCAAAGACGCAGTAAAAAAATGTAAATCTGAGAAAAAAGAATTAAAAAAAGAAGTAAAAACAGATGAACAAAAAATAACTGAACTAACATCAATAGTACAAAGAACACAAGCAGATTTTGAAAACTTCAGAAAACGAACAGAAGAAGAAAAAAAAGAACTAAATTATTATTTTAAAAAAGAAGTTATCACAAGTTTATTACCAACCCTAGACATGTTTAACCTAGCACTAAAACATACTGAAAACCCAAAAGAATTCATAAAAGGAATGGAGATGATATATGCTCAATTCCTAGCAACACTAGAAAATGAAGGACTAGAACTAATCAAAGAAGCAAAAATATTCAATCCAGAATTACACGAAGCTGTAATTGCAGAAGAATCAGATGAAAAAGACGGAACTATTTTAGAAGTATTACAAAAAGGATATAAAATTAATGGAAAAGTAGTAAGATGTTCACGAGTAAAAGTAAGCCAAAATGCAAAATAGATTCATATGCAAAAATTGCGGTAAATGTTGTCAAATGGGAAGTGGATTCCTTGCAGGCAATGATAAAGAATTAATTTCAAAATTCCTCAAAATAAGTATTGAAGAATTAGAAAACAAACATTTAGAAAAAATAGATTTGAATGGAACCGAAGCATGGAGACCAAAATTTCCAAAACCATTCGGACCATGCACATTTTACAAAGAAGAAGTTCACTGCATCATACACACCGTAAAACCTGAGTTATGCAGAATTGCAGATTGCAATCATGACGCAACCCAGGAATTTTATAAAAAATATTATCAAACTAAACAAAAAGAAATGTGGCAAATAGCCAAGGAGATAAAAAATGAATAATCCCTATGACCAAACCAGAGCAAGAAGGGCACCCATAAACAGACACAGAACATTTATGGATGATTGTTTTGATACACCAGTAGCAGGAACAGCACCCGAAGCCACAGTAAAACTAACTACCCAAAAGCCAACTAACCAAGCTTGGTTAACACTACCAAAATTCAAACACCCAACATTTATGGATGCTTATTTTGCCCTACGTAGAACAGGAAGCAAAGAATAAACTAATCACGGAGGAAAATAAAACAACGAAAATCAAAGAATTTTCGAGCTTTATTCCCCAGAGGTAAATAAAATGACAGATAAAAAAACAGAAGAAGTTAAAGGAAGAACAATAGGAATTGATTTAGGTACCACCTTCTCAGCAGTAGCAGTAATGGAAGGAGGAAAAGCAACAATAATCCCAAATGCAGAAGGAGAAAGAACCACTCCATCAGTAGTACTAATCAAAGACGGAGAAAGAATAGTTGGAAAACTAGCAAAAAATCAAGCAGTAACCAATCCAGAACACACAATCAGATCCATAAAAAGAAAAATTGGTTCAGATGAAAAAGTAACAATAGATGGAAAAGATTATTCAGCACAAGAAATTTCAGCAATGATTTTACAAAAACTAAAAACTGATGCAGAAGCTTACTTGGGTGGAGAAGTAAAAAATGCAGTTATAACAGTACCAGCATATTTTAATGACTCACAAAGACAAGCAACAAAAGATGCAGGAAAAGTAGCAGGATTAAATGTTTTAAGAATAGTAAATGAACCAACTTCAGCTTCTCTAGCATACGGAATGGACAAAAGCAACGAACACACAATATTAGTATTTGATTTCGGAGGCGGAACATTTGACGTATCAGTAATGGAACTAGGAGATGGTGTTTTTGAAGTAAAATCCACAAGCGGAAATAACAAATTAGGTGGAGATGATATCGATGACGTAATCATAGATTTCTTAGCAGACCAATTCAAAAAAGATCAAGGAATTGATTTAAAAGCAGACAATCAAGCAGTACAAAGATTAAAAGAAGCAGCAGAAAATGCAAAGAAAGAACTTTCCAGTTCACAACAAACCGTAATAAACATACCCTTTGTAACATCTGATGCAAACGGTCCAAAACATTTAAACGTAACTTTAACAAGAGCTAAATTCGAAGAACTAATTAGCGATATATTAGAAAAGCTAAAAGGACCAACAGAACAAGCACTAAAAGACTCTGGAGTAAAAGAAGTAGACAAAGTATTATTAGTTGGTGGGTCAACAAGAATCCCCTCAGTTCAAAAACTAGTAAAAGAAATAACAAACAAAGAAGGAGATAAAAGTGTAAACCCTGACGAAGCAGTTGCATTAGGAGCAGCAATACAAGCAGGAATTTTAAGTGGAGATGTAAAAGACGTATTATTATTAGATGTAACACCCCTAACCTTAGGAATTGAAACCTTGGGAGGTGTGGCAACTAAATTAATAGAAAAAAATACGACCATTCCAACAAAAAAATCGCAAGTTTTCTCAACTGCAGCAGACAACCAACCAGAAGTAACAATAAATGTTCTGCAAGGTGAAAGAGCAATGGCAACAGACAACAAAACACTAGGAACTTTCAATTTAGGAGGAATACCTCCCGCACAAAGAGGCGTGCCACAAATTGAGGTAACCTTTGACATAGACGCAAACGGTATTGTAAATGTATCTGCAAAAGATTTAGGAACAAAAAAAGAGCAAAAAATAACAGTAACAGGAAGCTCAAACCTAAAAGATGAAGACATAGAAAAAATGAAAAAAGACGCAGAGTCTCATGCAGAAGAAGATAAGAAAAATCTAGAAAAAATCAATACCTTAAACGAGGCAGAAAGTTTAGTTGCACAATACGAAAAAACAATCAAAGATATGGGCGACAAAGTCGACAAAAAACAATTAGAACCAATAAAAAAAGGAATTGGTGAATTAACAGAATTGTTAAAAGACAAAGAAAAGAATTACGAAGCAATAAAGACAAAGAAAGAAGAACTAACTGAAAAATTCAACAAAGTTGCACAAGAAATGTATGCAAACGTACAAAAAGAACAAGAAGAAAAACAAGGCAAAGACAAAAAAGAAAAGAAAGATGAAAAAGTTGTTGATGCTGAAGTAGTTGATGAAAAGGAAAAGGATAAAAAGGAGAAGTGAGTCTAGCTTAAAATGGAGTTTGACATAAGCTGGATATTTTTTTTATTTATTTTAATATATTTCCTAAGTAAAATTTGGAAAGACACAAAAGTAAGTAGAAAAATGAGAAAACACTTTAAGTGGGAACTAAACGAGATTATGACTGATGATAAGTACAAAGTAAAAGGTAAACAATGACTGCAGACTATTACGAAACATTAGGAATAGAAAAAGGCGCAAGTAAAGAAGAGATTAAAAAAGCATATAAGAAATTAGCTAAAAAATATCATCCAGACATAAACAAAGAATCAGGTTCTGAAGAAAAATTTAAAGAAATAAACGAAGCCGCAGCAGTATTAGGCGATGATGCAAAACGAGACCAATACGACCGATTTGGAACCGCAGACAATAATAATTTCCAGGGAGCTGGAGGCGGATTTGACTTTGGCGGAATGGATTTCGGAGATGTTTTTGACCAAGTATTCAGTGGATTTGGAGGCTTCGGAGGAAGAAAAAAACAACCAAGACGAGGCTCAGACTTAAGATATGATTTAGAAATTAGTCTAGAAGAAGCATCAGAAGGCATGGAAAAAGAAATCACAATACCTAAACTAGACACTTGCTCAGAATGTACTGGAACAGGAGCAGACGCAAACAGTCAAGTAAACACTTGTTCAGAATGTGGAGGAAGTGGAGTAACAAATAGACAACAAAGAACTCCTTTTGGAATAGTAAATATGCAAACAACATGCAGAAAATGTCACGGTGAAGGAGAAACCATAGAAAAACCATGCATTGAATGTCACGGAACAGGAAGACGAGAAGTCAACAAAAAAGTAACTGTAAAAATACCTGCTGGTGTCGATAATGGAAACAGATTAAGAATTCACGGCGAAGGAGAAGCAGGAGAAAAAGGAGCAGACACTGGCGACTTATACATATTCATAACA
>CAYRWJ010000005.1:0-33668 GCA_964427985.1 uncultured Methanosarcinales archaeon | reverse complement strand
CACAAAGTATTCGAAAGAGAAGGATACGATATTGACATAGAGATACCCATAAGATTTGGATTAGCAACATTAGGGGGAGAAGTAGAAGTACCAACCCTAAAAGGAGAAGCAACCCTAAAAATACCGTCTGGAACACAATCAGAAACAATATTCAAAATGCGAGGAAAAGGAATACCTCACTTAAACGGTTATGGAACCGGAAGCCAAAATGTTAAAGTAACAGTACAAGTACCCAAAAAACTAAACAAAAAACAAAAGAAGTTATTAGAAGAATTTGAAAAAAGTATAAAAAAGTAAATTAATTCTAAATAGAAAAATATATAAATACTTAGTATATACTAAGTAATGTGAATGTTATAAGCTTAAAAATGGATGAAGTAATGTTAAAAGAAATAGACGATACAATAAATAAAACAAATTTTAGCACAAGAACCGAATTCATACGATCCGCCATACGAAAAAAGTTAGAAAAAATGAATGATTTAGAATTCATGAAACATTTTACAAAAGACAGCACAATGACAGAAAAAGATGCATTAAAATTTGGAAGAAAAGTGAATGCAACCATAGTTAAAAAACATTTAACACTTTTAGAACGTCGTAAGTCGAAAAAACATTAATCTCAACCTGTTTTTTTAATTTAACATCATTAGACCACAAAGGAATATCAAACTTAAATGCCATAGCAAAATATAAGAAATCATTCAAATCAGGACAAAGCTCTTTAGCTTTATCTAAAAAAATAGTTTCAATATCTTTATTTTTTACAACAAAAAGCTTTTCCGAAAGTCGTTTTAGTAATTCATCAAATTCTGCTTTGCTTCTTTTTGCTTTATTTCTTATAATCAACTCATATTTTTTTAATTCAATAAAAATAAATTCTGGAACAAATAAAATTAAATTATCATTAAACAAAAGCTCTTGCGTAATACTATCTTTAATCAAAGCTGCAAATAAAATATTTGCATCAACTACCAATTCCATAATAAACTGAATAAATTACGTTTAATAAACTTTATTTAACAAAAATTGAAAATATTACGAAAAAACTGAAAAGTTTTCAAAAATAAAACAAAAAAATTTACAACCAGCACAATATCACACACACCTCCCCGCTTAAAAACACAAATAAAGGAAGGTTTAATAAAGAAACAAACTATTTGTAAAGATATGGTTGAATATAAACAGAAATGTACAAGATGTAGAAAAAATTACGTTCTAGTAAAATCATGGAAAGATCGTTACCCAGTATGTTATGACTGTGATAAGAAAGAGATGGATACAGAAATAACAGATCCAAAAATGAAAAGAATGTTTAACATTCCAGAAGAATTTTACAAAAAAAGTAAATTTTTAAGAAGCATAAAAATAAATCATATTAGATATGGTGAATTAACAGTTAATCAAATAAAAACTTTTAAAAAAACAGTTAAAGAAATGAAAGGGCCAGTTGTTAAAAAACCAGCAACTAAAAAGAAACCCGTAGCTAAAAAGAAAGCTAAAAAATGAATAAAATAATATCCATTGTCCTATTTATTTTATTATTCTTAATAATATTTGAAATAATTGCAATATCTATGTCAGGCATAGGTGATTTTTTCAAAAGCGGTGAAACAAGCATAGACATAAGTGAAGCAGAACTAGACCATATGCAAGACGTAAAAAAAGTAAATGACGGCGTAAAAATAACAATATATTCATTAATAATTTTATTAGGACTACTAATTTATTTTAGCCAAGATATAACATTCTACAAAATAATTTACAATATTTGGATACCCCTAGTAATATTTTTAGCAATATGTTTATTTTCAATAATATTTCCAAACTTTTCATTTGAATTAATTCACAAAATATTCTTTCCACAAGGAAACTATACTTTTCCAACAGGAACAACTCTAGTAACAATGTATCCCTTCAGCTTTTTCAAAAGTATGTTTTTAAGAATTTTTACAACCACAACCATAATATCTGGAATTTTTGTACTACGGGGTTATGTTAAAACAAAAAACAACTAAACCAATATCTGTTTTAAAAAACAATCTTTCTCTTACAACAATACTTAAATACGTTTTTCTTAATAATATACTCAATGGAGGCACATAAAATGAAACAAATATTATTTATCATACTTATAGCCAGCTTACTAATTTTAGTATCCTGTAAAACTGAAACAACACAAGAAACATGCAACATCATAACTGGAGAGTGTAGTGGTGAAGAAATAGAATTAACTGAAGCAGAAAAAAATTGTAAAGAAAACCAAGGATTCTTAGATGAAAGAGATGATGTAACATATTGTATATTCAAAGACGGAACAGAATGTGAAGTAGAATCATATAATAATGGAACTTGTGGAGAAATAAAAACAGAAGAAGAAACAATTCCACCTAAAGAAATTCAAACAATACAAGAAACCTCAGAATATTCAACAACAATAAATGTAAAAGAAGGAGAAAACGTAAATCTTAAAGTCTTAGCAACAGATGCAGACGGGGATAAATTAACTTATAAATTTTCAGCTCCATTAAACAACAAAGGAGAATGGCAAACAAAAGAAGGAGATGCAGGAAGTTATGAAATAAGCGTAGAAGTTAGTGATGGTCAAGCAGAAGATATTAAAAAAGTATTAATTATTGTTGAAGAATCAAATCATGCACCAACAATAACAATTGATGGAAACTTAAACGTAAAAGAAGGAGAAACAATAACCTTAGATATAACTGCAGAAGATATCGAAGGAGATGAAACAATCATAACCTTATTTGATAAAAGATTCAAACAACAAGGCAACAAATTCATCTGGGAAACTAGTTACACCGATGCAGGAGAATATGACATAAAAATAGAAGCTAGTGATGGAAAAAGTGGGGTATCGAAAACAATAACTGTTGTTGTAGAAGATAAAAATAGACCTCCTGTAATTACAGAAATAAATTAGAAAGGAGCAATATTCTTTTCTTTATACGGGATTTCGTAACCTAAAAGAAAATCTATGGTTTCCTTCTCCATTGAAGCTGAACTTGAATAATGTCTCAAATCTGAAAAAGCATATTTAAGCTCTCCACCAACATCATCAGGGAGAAGTTCATCCATTCTATCCAAAGTTCGAATTCTATTAAAAAACTTTTCAGGGTTTGGAACCTCCATCTCTCTTTGAATAAATCCAATAATTGCATCAGGCGTTACTTCTTTCGCATCCAAAAGAGCAATAAGAAATTCTTTATAAACCGGAGTGTTCAAATATTCACCAACTACTCTTGCAGGGTATTCCCCCTCACGAAGTAAAGCAGGGGCATTAACATAGGCAGAAAGAATAAGTCTTTCATAATCTAAAACATTCCTAGAACTGACACTTCCAAAATTAAAAAGTTGTTCATCAGAATAATTAGGACCCACTGAAGCCATAATTGCTTTTTTTTCCCAATCAAGTAATCTACGAATAAACTCTACATCACCAGGATTAACAAAACCATCACCACACCAGTTATCATCAGAATCATTACGCCAAACTTGAACTTCTTCTAAATCTTCATCAGAAAGAACCCAAATTCTTCTACCCTGCTCATTTGCTTCAAACATAATAATAAGAATTAAAACATTAATTAAAAAGCTTGTTGTTCTTTAGTTAACTCTTCCCACTGTTTATCAATATGATCTTGTAACATCTTAATTTGTTCTTTAGAAATATTCTTAAAACGCCCCTGAATTTTAACAAACTCATCAACAGGCAATTTATTTTCAGGAACATAATTAATTTTAGTCTTACCATTCTCAATTTCAAAAATTGGCCAAAAACAAGTATCTGCAGCAAGTTGACTAACCTTTCTCAAATTAGCAGGTTCAACCCTCCAAAAACGAGGACAAGCAGTTAAAACATTAACTAAAGCCGGACCCTTAACCTCTAAAGCCTTTTTCAATTTCATCTTCAAATCTTCTAAATCAAAAGTAGAAGCTTGAGCAACATAAGGAATATGATGGGCAGCTGCAATCTTAGTCAAATCTTTTCTAAATCTAGTTTTACCAGCAGGAGTAGTAGAAGTACTAGCACCCAAAGGAGAAGCAGAACTACGTTGTCCCCCAGTATTCATATAACCGCCATTATCTAAAACAACATAAACAAAATCATGACCTCTTTCTAAAGCACCAGATAAAGCTTGTAATCCAATATCATAAGTTCCACCATCACCTGCAAAAACAACAAATTTTGCAGTTTCTTTCATCCCTTTTTTTTTCAAAACATTATATGCAATTTCAATACCAGAAATAGTGGCAGCAGAATTACCAAACGCAGAATGAATAACTGGAATATTCCAAGCAGTATTTGGGAACTTAGTAGAAGCAACCTCTAAACAACCAGTAGCTAATGAAGCAACAAGATTTTCAGTCAAATCCATAACCATCTTTGCAACTAAAGGCTCAACACAACCTGTACAAGTATTCAAATATTCATATTTTAGACTCATATAAACTCCCAACTCATTTTATGTACCTTATTTTTTCACTATAATCCTTTTTTTCCATTTTTCTAAAAACATCTTTTATATCAGTATCAAATATATCTTTTCCACCTAAACCAAAAACATAAGACTGAATATTACCAAAAAAACTATTCTTAATCTCTGAAAATAAAGGAGGCATACTTCCAAAAGACATCGCTCGATCAAGAACTGCAACACCCTTCGCATTTTTCAAAGCATCAACAACGGCTCTATGAGGAAATGGCCTAAACATTCTAATTTTTAAACAACCAACTTTTAACCCCTCCTCTCTTAACTCATCAACTACATCTTTAACCAAACCCGCAGTAGAACTACTAGTAACAATAACATAATCTGCTTGACTAACTTTATAACGTGCAACTGAAGGATATTCTTTATCACAAACTTTAGAAAACTTTTTCTGAATAACTTCATATTTTTTCAAAGCTAAGTCCATTGCTTTTTCTTGACTTTCCTTAAACTCAAAATAAGCATCAGGCATTGCAAAATGACCAAGCGTAATTGGTTTTTTAAAATTAAACAAAGAAGTTTTAGGATTATAAGAACCAATAAAATGTTTAATTTTATTATCAGCTCTGGTTTCAACAGATTCATAAGTATGAGTAGTAATAAATCCATCCATACAAATCATTGCAGGAAGTTTAACTTCTTCAGACAATTTCAAAGCAATAAATGACAAATCATAAACTTCTTGCGCGTTCTCACAATAAAACTGAATCCAACCTTGATCTCTAGTTGCCATACTATCAGAATGGTCACAATGAATATTAATTGGAGCAGACAAAGCCCTATTCCCCACATACATAAGCATAGGAAGTCTTAAACCTGACGCAACACCCAAAACTTCAAACATATAAGCAAGACCTTGAGATGCAGAAGCAGTAGCAGTACGAACCCCGCAAGCAGCAGCCCCAACACATGCAGACAGAGCAGAATGTTCAGACTCAACAGTAATTAAATCTCCTGATACTTTTCCATCAGCCAAAAGCTTAGAATAACCTTCAGGAATTCCAGTAGTAGGAGTTATAGGATAAGCGGCAACAACATCAGGGTCAATCTGTCTTAAAGCTTCAACAGCAGCAGACATCCCATTCATAGCTTTTCTACCTTGCATTTTTAAAACCCTCATCAAAACATTTCAAATTCAAATCAGCAATCTTACCTGAAAAAGAGTCTTTAATAGCCTTTTCAACAGATTCTCTTTTTAAAATCTTAGTTATTTTAATTAATGCACCAAGCATAACAATATTAGGAATAACCTTACCAATTATGTCCTTTGAAATCTTCTCAGCATCAACAAAATTATATTTTTTTTCTTCTAAAGAATTAACAATTATCTTTCCATTTTTTTTAATTCCAGAAGCAAATTTATCCAAAGAAGTATCAAAAACCAAAATTATATCTGGGTTTTTAATAGGAGAACGACTTCTTAAAAGTGAGTCACTTAACTTAAAATATGCATTAATTGGTGTTCCCGAACGTTCAGGACCAAATTCAGGATACGCTAAAAAGAATTTTCCTTCAAAATTAGCCGCCCTAGCTAAAATTTCAACAGCTGTTTTTGCACCCTGTCCTCCACGCCCTTTAACAACAACTTCAATCATAATACGGGAATATGGCGCCCCTTTAAATAGTTTTTGTTGAAATATTAATTATTCTTTAAATAATATCAAAAACTGGTTCTTGATGAGCATAACACCCATCAAATTCATGGGTTTCAGTAATTATTTCTTCCGGAGACATTGATTCCAGTCTTTCTTGTGCAGAACTTAAACTTGATGCCACTTCCACTAATCTTATTCTATTTCGAGCAAGAGAATGAACTCTATGAAACGTTATCCCTGATAAAAATTTGTGCCTACGAAAAGAATAAAAATTGTCCAATTTACCATTATAAAAAGCAACCCCTAATCTCCCTATTTCAATAGCAGAAAGTTCAGGCATGTTAACGCCCTCAACAATTCTTTTTGCTTCTTCTTCAGAAACATAAGTCACACATTCATCAATAACTCTCTGAGTAGTAAATACACTTTGACTTTTTCTAATCATACTTGTGGTAATAAGTGCATAAACTAACGCCCTATTTTCTCGCCTATGCATTTCTTTTTCATTCATACATTTTAATACTTATTGAAATATATAAACTGTTGTTGTAGATAAAACTACACCCCCCTGTTGTAGACCGTTCTACAACAAAGCTTAAATAGCAGTCGAATATTCTACAACAACATGAACATAGAAAAAGTTTTAGAAAACCTCGGATTCAGCCCAAACGAAATCAAAGTATATTTAAAATTAACAGACAATGGTTCAAACAAAGCCGGCAAAATTTCCAAACTAGCACAAATTGATAGAAGCAGTTGTTACAACTCATTAAAAACATTAACAGAAAAAGGATTAGTTAGTTATGTAACAATAGGCAAAATAAAATGGTTTCAAGTAACAGGACCAAGAAGATTATTAGACTATGTAAAAGAACAAGAACAAGAAGTACAATCAATATTGCCGGAATTACAAGGAAGACACAAAGCAAACAAAGTCGAAGGTCAGGTAAGACTTTTTAAAGGAATTAAAGGAATAAAAACAATATTTCTTGACATGATAAGAACTGGAGAAGATAATTATGTTTTTGGAAGTGAAGGACAATTATCCGAACAAATGCCAGAATTTGTAACCCAATTTAATAGAATGAAAACTGAAAAAGGCATAAAAACTAAAATGTTAATAAGAAAAAATAGAAAAGAATTAGATAATTCTGCCTCAAAACACAAATTTTTAAATGTAGAAGAAAGTCCCGCAGTAACCAACATATACGGAGATAAAATAGCAATAATAATCTGGACAAATGAACCCGAAGGAATATTAATAGAAAATGCGTCCGCTGCCAAAGCATACAAAAGTTATTTTGATGTCATGTGGAAAAAAGCAGATTAAACTTCCATATCAACTCTCAATTCAACCAAAGCATTAACATATTTAGAAATTATTCTTAAATGATTAAATATTTCCAATTCTGAATCACTCAAAATTGTTCTTCCCGCTTTTTTCTTATATAGTTTAGGAAGATAAGAATGCACATCAATATCTGCCCTAGAAAGTGCGCAAAGTTTTTCTTTACTAAAATTATAATAAAAATCATAAAATTTAGAAACTTGAGACATTGTTAATTCAGCCAATTCTAACAAGTTTTTTGTTGATTTGTTTTCAAACTCTTTAGATAAATGATGAGCAATATGTTTAAACTCATCAGCAAGCATTTCAAGAGAAAATAAAATTGCAAAAGTAATTGAAGTTTCAGTTCTATCTTTTATTTTATTCTTATTCATAATCCGTATACAATGATCATGAAACTTATCAACATTAATGTCCACATCATGAGTGTGTAAAACAAACGAAACATCATCCTTTCTTAATGCTTCTAACAATTCACCTCCCATTTGCTGAATTAAAAGAAAAATTCTTCTCAAAGAAGAATCAAAAGACTTAGCTGAAGTTTCTTCCATATCTTGAATAACACAATAATCTTTATGATTTGCAATAACCTCAAATCCAATAAACCGGGTTGTAATCAAATTAATCATTTCTAAAGGAGTTAACTTATCTTCATTATATTTTAAATCAATTGCATGTCTTGTAAAAAACTTAAAAGGATTACTATAATTTGTTGAAGAATTAAATTTAATTTTAACTTCATCATACCCCCTCCTATAAACTGACATTAACATCTTCCAAATACAAGGCATATCCAAATTAGAAATATCTATTTCAGTTGATTTGATAGATTCGTGGTTTTCAGCAGAAACAAACAATCCATTTTCTTGTTCTACAACCTCAACTTCATTACCTGCTTCAAGACTAAACTGTTTAACCCAATCCGCAGGCAGAGTCATGGTTAAGGTATTATGTCCTTGTTTTATGATTTTTCGCTTCATGAATAAGGTAAAGTGTTAATGAATATATAAAGGTTTTTGGAATATATTAAATAGTGAAAAATATATTGTATTGTGAAAATAAGGAGAAGTTATTTACTGATTTTAAAATAAGTAGATTGAAATGACAACCAAAGACTCATGTGTAAGACATTCCACTTTTGTACAAGAAGCAAAAGAAATAGCTCAACAATTAGGATTTACTTGGGAAACAGAAGGCTACACTGAAACAATAAAAACCCCTGCCACAACCTACCGAATTGAAAGAGTTAATGAACACCAACACGTCTGGGGAGATGGAGGACACTCATTATACCAAAGCAGATTATTTAGAGAAGATACACCCGCGGTTTGCTTACTTGAAACAAAAAATTGGGCTTCATGGGGCACTTATTGTGATGATTCTGAAGATTATGAAACTGGAAGAGAACAAAATACGACTTTACATATTGAAGATGAATTTGCTTTAGCAATTTTTAGTAGGATATGCCCAAGATGAACCCAATTCAATTATTAAATAGTAAATCAGGAAGATTTGAATTTTCTGAAGAAGGACCACTTGTAAGAGTTGAAGCACCCGATGCCTCAAAACAAAAATGGAAAGCTCAAACTACTGGTCCTGAAACATTATACTTTAATTCTCAACTATTTGGAAGAAATATAACTGAACTTTTAGAACAAGGCGAATCTTTTGTTTTTCAACCTTGTGTAAGGATTGCATATGAAGAAGGACACCCAACATCAGTTTATGCAAAAACAATGCGATGGAATATGGTTTTAGCTCAGGATTTTAAATGTGAAAGAGTACTAGAGGGTTGTGTTTGGGAAGGGGATGAATTAGATGAAGAAGGAATCAGAAGATTTGCAACACACAGATTAACAGAAATACCAATGTGGAAACTAATATTAATGGATGAAAATACTTTTAGAACAAACGGAAAACCAAGAAATCCAGATAAAGCCTTGTTTGTAAAAAACATTGTAACACAGGGAGTTTATATGGGAGATAGAATTTCCAGACCATGCAATAATTGTGGAGAAAAAGAAGTATATTGTGGACATGCAGATTTTAGTTTAGCAGACCATGATTATAATTTCTGGCATGTTTGCTTAAATTGTTCGGATACATTATTTACAAACTTTTCTGTTTGTTCAGGAGATGAAGAAAAAGATGATGAAATATGTCCATTTGGACATTAATGGGGAAAAATGAAATCAGAAGAAATAAAAAGATATGTTGAGGGAAGAGAACCTTGTTTTTATGTAGTAGAAGAAAGAACCAGAGGAGGAAAACTTACTTGTAATGGACTTTTTCCAAGAATAGTATTTGGGATACAACCAAATGTTGGAGATATGAAAAGAGAACGATGTGGGTGTGATCAAAGCGATGACTCGTCATCTTGGTCAGGATGTGACGGGTATGATTCAAAAGTTATGTTAGTTCTACCAATAGATTCAAGCTTTATTGTTGCTATGCAAGAAATATTTGGTAGTTCAAACCAAAGAAGAATTATCCCGGAAGAACTTGCAGATGAAATAGCAAAAGGCATTGAAAAAAATAAACAAGGAACGTCCTGGACAACTTACAGAGGACCACAAAAAAGTATATTGTAAAATATACCCCTTATTTTTTTATATTCTATAAAAAAAAGATATTGGCAATAAATAAATCAAATTCTATCTTCCTAAGATAAAATGAACCCTCCAAAAAGAATTAGTATAATGGGAGAAGAAAAATCTCTCGATGCAGTAGTAGATGGATTTGCCGGGATAGAGAAAGCAATAGATTTTAACCAATTTCAATACACCCAAGCATGGGAAGAATTCGTTCCCCCAATGAATGGAGGAGAGAGAGCAGAATTTCATGTTGCTTACAGACCATTGGTTTGTATGAGAAAAACATATGCCAACAGACCAGAAAATGAGATGGGCAAGATTCCCTATTTTGTATTAATTGTAAATCTTGGAAGAGATAAAAGACCACACACCCCAAAAAAAGAACCAAAATCAGATAGCCACGAAGATAACTGCCCAGTATGCGTTAACATATTACAAAAAGATATGATAATTGGAGAGTTTGAAAACTTTTGGGTAACTCCGAATGGATTCCCATATCATTTCAGAAGTTCTTTACTTTTAGATAAAGATACAAAAAAAGAACAAGACAACCCCACCGTTGAAGACCTTTCCACCTGGATGAAATTTTCAATATTAACAAACCAATGCGTGTTTTACAATACATTTGGGGCAGGGGCAACAATAAAACACCAACACGCCCAAGTAGTAGACCCAACAGTATTAAAAAGCGATGGAAGACCAATACCCTACCCTTTACTTACCGCAAAAAGAGAACTATTACAAAGAGGAGTAGAAAGAGTACAAGATTATCCAGTTGATGCAGTAGTATTTAGCGGAAGAGATGCACCAGATAGAGCACACCATTTATACAAAAGATTACTAAGAAAAGGACACAAATATAATATGATGATAAATGGAAGAGAAATAATTATGGTTGGAAGAAACCCATTCAATGAAACATCAGCATGCATAGGAAAAAACGTAGGTTCATATGAACTATTAGGAGTGTTTCTTTTAGGGAATATAGAAGAACCAATTCTTCAAAGAGCAGATGTTGAAAGAGTTGTTGAAGGTTCAGAAATATTCAACTTGATTAATTATGAAAGATTACAAGAGAATATTGAATTTTGCACAGTTAACTTATCTGGCTTTTTAGAAGAATGGACACGTTAATTTTTGAAACTAAAAAGCAGAAATAGCTTTCTTAGTTAGCTTTATATATTATAATGCTTAAATTAATTTTATGAAAGAATGGAAAGATAAAATAAAAAAATTAAAAGTAAAAATAAAAGCAGATAAAAATACATTAAAAAAAGAATTAATTGAAACTATCAAAAATTTGATTCCAAAAGAAAAATTTGGAATATTATTTTCAGGAGGAGTAGACTCAAGTTTTATCTCACTAGTTTGTAAACAATTAGGAAATAAGTTTACTTGTTATGTTGTTGGATTAGAAAATTCTGAAGACGTAATGTATGCAAAAAAAGTAGCAAAAGATTTAGAATTAGAATTAAAAGTTATAGACATAACCTTAAAAAATGCAGAAAGAATTATTGGGGAGACTACCAAATTACTTAAGACCGATGATGTAACAAAAGTTGGAGTTGGAACCGTAGTTTACGCTGCAATGGAAAAAGCAAAAAAAGATGGAATTAAACAATTATTTAGTGGACTTGGCTCAGAAGAAATTTTTGCAGGTTATCAAAGACATGAATTATCACAAAATGTTCAAGCCGAATGCTGGAAAGGATTATCAGACATGTATGAACGAGACTTAAAGAGAGATTATTGTATTTCTAAACATTTTGGAATTGGATTACTCATCCCTTTTTTAGAAGAAAATATTATCAAAATAGCTATGAACATTCCTGTAAAAGATAAATTAAATAAACAAGGAAACAAATTAGTATTAAGAAAAATTGCCAATACACTTGGACTAAAAAAAGAGTATGCATTTAGAAAAAAAAGAGCTGCACAATACGGGAGTAGGTTTGACAAAGCAATACGAAAAATAGGAAAGGAAAAAGGATTCAAATATAAAAAAGATTATTTGAAAAGTTTACTACAACCCCAATTAGGAGTTTTATACTCATCAGGAAAAGACTCAACATATGCTATTCAGGTTATGAAAAGAAAAGGATATGCAATAAATTGTTTAATTAATATTAATCCAGATAATGCTTTTTCTTATATGTATCACAAACCAGATAAGGTTTTGAAATTACAAGCAGAAGCTCTTAATTTGCCCTTAATACAAATAAAAACAAAAGGAGAAAAAGAAAAAGAACTAAAAGAATTAGAAAAAGCAATTAAAATCGCTAAAGAGAAATATAACATTGAAGGAATTGTAACTGGAGCATTATTTTCAACATATCAACGAAATAGAATTGAAAAAGTTTGTGACAGGTTAGAACTAAAATGTTTTAACCCACTCTGGCACAAAAACCAAGAAGAATATATGAAAGAACTAATCAAAGAAGAATTTAAAATAATATTTGTTTCTATAGCCGCAGAAGGACTAAATGAAAAATGGTTAGGAAAAGAAATAACACTAAAACACATCACTGAATTAATTAATTTAAATAAAAAAGTAGGATTAAATGTAGCAGGAGAAGGAGGAGAGTTTGAATCAATAGTATTAAACTGTCCGATATTTAAGAAAAAAATTAAAATAATAAAAAAAAGAATAGAAATGGAAAATGAAAATACTGGGAAACTTATCATTGAAAAAGCAGTATAGTGCTGCAATAAAACGAAAAGATAAACAAATAGAAGAATTAAAAAAAGCCAATGAAGTATTGCAAAATATATTATTAAAAAAAGAAAGAGAACTTCTTGAATTAAAAAACATACTCCATAAAGCTCAAAAAGCTTTATAATTGAACCTAATCTTCTTAAAACATGGCAGGAACTGATAGACAAAGATTACTTTATACAGCATTACACAGATTTGGGTTCGGGGTTGTGATTGAAACAACAAATGGATTAATAGTTCATACCGATGGACAAACAGTTGACAAATTACATAAAAAATCACAAAATGCTCAAAGAGCAAAAATACATTTTAAAAAAAGAGTAAGCAATGCGATTATAGAAACTGGATTGGGCTGTTTTGCAAGAGGAGACATAACAATCACCCCAGAAACAGATTTTGTTCTAAGAGTGAATGCCTATGAACAAGCAAGATTTGAAAAAGTAATTTATCAATTATCTGCACCAAATAGATTAGCAGGCGGAAAGAAAAAAGTCATAGATTATCTTTTAAACTTAAATAGAAGAAAAAACGCAGCCAATTTTTTTGAGAAAGGATATAATCCAGCCCGATTAGCAAAAACATTAGAATTAAATGGGGAAAAAATAGTTGGGCTACTTGCAGAATTAAAAGGATTATTAATGGAAGGATACACTGCACAATTATTAACAGATTATATACAACCCTCTTTTGTTATTACAAGAATGCCCTTTTTAGATAGAGAAGACATACCAAGAGATGCAGATGTAGTAATTGCATGCCCTCAACAACTATTTCATAATGCATTGTCTTATGCGAATAAACATGAAAATGTAACAATATTTAGAAGACACTAATTACTTTTTTAACTTAGACTTCTCAGCCTTATCAGAAATAATTGCACTATTACCGCTTGGGTCCTCAATAGTAATCTTAACTTTATCTTGCCCCCAAATAACCCTCTGAATCTTTTTTAACATATTCTTGCACTTTTTCTTCACAGTAGGATCTTCATCAGAATCACGCAAAGTTTGAACTGCATCCTTAGCACGAGTAAGTAAACCTTCAACATTAGTAACATACCCATTAGAAGCAGGACCTGATTCCATAGTAATAATATGAGGAATTTTAACAGTTGCTTCAGAAGACTTAACAACCCTTATTTTAAGATCCTCTTCAGAATTAATCTCAACAGAAAATTTAACTGGCTCTTGAGGAGACAATGCCTCAACATCGGACTTTTTAAAACCACACTCAGAACAAGTCATAGAAAAGATAGACAGTTTACCAAAATAAGGCACTTCCTGCTCATCTTCCATCAAAGTCAAAGTATTCTTTTTACAAATCGGACAAGGTTGTTTTTTTAATTGATCCATTTTCATTAGTAGATTTAATAGGTTTAAAAAGATTATTATTTATTACCCTTATTACGCCCCTTAGATTTATTTACCTCGCGCTTTGCCTTACAATTAACGGCATCAGTTTTATACTTGTTAGTAACATGATTAATTTGAACAAATAACATATAAATAAACAAAGTCACCATAATTAATTCAAAAACTGCATTAAACCACCTAGGAATTGCGGTTTCTGAAATGATATTAAAAAATTTTAACGCAGTAATTAACTCTTCTAAAATAAAAATAGATATCGCTGAAAGTAAATAGTACCAAGGTTTAATAAAAACCCGTTTATTTTTCATCTTAATAGAAATTAAAGCAATTAAAAGACCAAAAGCAATAATACTAAATGCAAGATTATAAAGTGGAGCAATCTTACTAACACACGGAATAAAACTACAAACCACTATGAACACCTCTGCTCTTTAGTTACTGCAATTTGTTTTATTATAGCAATAATAAGAAAAATTAAAACAAAGGAAGGTATGATGTGACGCATATAATTTATCTCTCTCCAAATATTAAAGGCATCTAAAAATCCAACCACTTCCACAAGGGCAAATAAAACAACAACAACCATTAAACTTTTCCAAGCAGACAACTCTTTATTCTGATGTGAAACTCTAAATAAAGTTAAAGAAATAAGTCCTGCAGCAATAGCAAGAAACACAACGGTTAATTGCAACACCCCAATATAAAACAAGACTTCAACCATGAAAGAATTACTTAAAAACTAGTATATAAATGTTTTCAAAAACATTTATGCTCAGAACGAAGTGATGTTGTTTGCTTTAGCAAGCCCAAAACGGAACAACGTGAAGTGATGTTGGATAACTCTACTCATTAAATACACATACTTTTTTAAATCCACGGATATTAATCTTTTAAATGAGACCACGCATTGAACTTTATGATTCAACCCTTGGGGAATTAGATATAACCCATTTTGTTCAATGTTTAAATAGAAGAAATCCTAACAATAGTTTAACTTTAGGACCTGAAGAACAACAAAAGGGAGATGCATTTCAAGAATTAGGGACCAGAAGAATAGACACTGTTGGTTTACATAGATTATATCAATCCTGGGACTGGCTTGTTTTTCATCCTTTAAACCTACGTGGAGAAAGAGGATATTTAATAACTGAAACAGGAATTTTAAAACAACAACGATATGAAGCAGTACAACTAGTTGTAACAAAAGAACCAAAACTTTCTGAAGAAATTTGTATTCCGACATGTAGTATAATGATGGTCAAAAGAGAGGATGGAAGAATACAAAGGCAAGATTATCAAATAGGATGGTGGATTCCGTCTGAAGCTAATTTAAGAAATAAAATTCCAATCAAATGGTTTTTTCAACAATAAAAATGGAATATACAGATGCAAGAAAATATCATAGACTAAGAAAAGATGAACAATTAAATAAAACACGAATTGTTTATAACGAATTAGGTGATGGAAAAACTTTAGATGTAGGATGCGGAACAGGAATAAGCAACAAACTATTTTCTAATATTATTGGAATAGACCCAAGCAAAGAATTAATTTCAATAAATCCAGGGATATGTAAAATTGGAAAAGCTGAAGAATTACCCTTTGAAAATGATTCCTTTGAAAACGTAATCTGCATTACTGCAATACACAATTTTGAAGATATTGAAAAAGGATTGTCTGAAATGAAAAGAGTTGGAAGAAAATTTGGGTTTAGCATACTTAAAAGAAGTTCTAAATATGATTTTATTATTGAAAAAATAAAAAAGTCATTTGTTGTAGAAAAAGAAATTGATGAAGGTATTGATATGATACTTATTTGTGAAAAACGAGAATGAAAGAAATACTCCCTTAGCCAATACAAATAAAGATTACAAATCCAAGACAAGAATTATTAGATGAATTATCAAAACTAAAAAGCATTAATTATGAAACAAAAAAAAGAAATAGAAACAGATTTTATCAAGAAGTTGGAAATCTTACACCAAAAGAAAAACACCAATTAATCGGAGGATTAATTCACCATTGGTACGAACAATAATTAAAAAAGATTATTTAATCTCAGCGCCATCTGCAACATCAACATGAACATCTTCTTTATCTGTTTTCAAGAGTTTGTTGTTAAACCAAACTTGTTTATACTTAACATCCAACTTAACTTTTTTAAAATCATCAAAAGAGATCTTATTAGCATTATTCAAAAAACCAGAAACTGATATCTCTGCTCCTGATGAAGAATTTGGAGCCTCTAAAAGTATTACCTTGCCATCTTTAGAACCTGCCAACAACATACCATCACTTTCAAAACCCCTTAATTTAGTTTTTTTAATATTAGAAACAACAACAATATGTTTGCCAATAATTTCTTCTTCAGAATAAAACGGAACCATTCCAGCAACAATCTGACGTTTTTCATTGCCTAAACTAATCTGCAAAACATATAATTTATCAGCATCAGGAATACGCTTTGCATCTAAAACTTCAGCAACCTTAAGATTTAATGGAAAAACAGGAATGTTCTCAATTTCTATTTTTGGAAATAAAATCTTTTGCTCTGTTAAAATATATTTATTAGATCCAAATTTTAATTCTGAAAAATTAACAAACTTAAAATCTAACTGTTCAGCAATACGTTGAGCAGATTCAGGAATAAAAGAACGAAGAAAATGCGTTGCAATACGCACATTTTCTAAAGTGTTATAAATAACTTGTTTTCTATCAACCTCATTTTTCCAAGGTTCTTTTTCATTCAAATAAGCATTAATTTTTTTTAAATTATTCCAAATAACATCCAAAGCTCTATGATATTTTAAATCAGTCATTAACTCTTCTGTTTGTTTAAAAGAATCAATTAGTTTTATTTCATCATTAAAACTTTCATTTTCTAAAACACCATCAAAAAATTTCAAAGCAAGAACTTGAATTCTTTTAACCAAATTACCCAAATCATTACCAAGTTCGCCATTGTATTTAGCAATTAATTCTTTCTCAGAAAAACTACTATCCTCACCAGATGGAACTGTTCTTAAAACATAAAATCTTAAAGCATCCACTCCATAAAGGTCAACTAACTCAACAGGATCAACAACATTCCCCTTAGATTTACTCATTGCTTCACCATTAGCATCATTAATAAAACCATGAGCATAGATTGTTTTTGGCAAAGGCATATCCATTGCCATCAACATAGCAGGCCAAATAACTGCATGAAACCACAAAATATCCTTTCCAATAACTTGCACATCAGCAGGCCAAAACTCCGAAGGATAATCAATAATTGAAAGATAATTTAAAAGCGCATCAAACCAAACATAAATAATATGTTTAGAATCATTAGGCAAAGTAATTCCCCAAGAAAAACTACTACGCGAAACACATAAATCACGCAATTTATCTCTTTTTAAACGAGATAAAATTTCATTTCTTCTAGATTCAGGTTTAATAAAATCAAAATTCTTTTCTATATGTTTTACTAATCTTTCTTGATACAAACTAAGTTTAAAAAAATACGCTTCTTCAGAAACAACTTTAATTGGACGACCACACTCAGGACAGTTACCATCCACTAATTGGAAATCAGTATAAAACGTTTCTTCATAAATACAATAATTGCCCTTATAATCACCCTTATAAATTTCACCTTTATCTAAAACTTTTTGAAATGCCTTCTGACAAAACTTTTCATGCTTTACATCAGTAGTTCTAATTAATGCATCATTAGACACAGTGATAGACTTCATAAAATTCTTAAAAACTAAATATTGTTGGTCAACAAACTTTTTTGGAGAAATATCTTTTGATTCCGCAACAGCATTAATCTTCTGCCCATGCTCATCCAAACCATAAGAAAAAAACACTTTTTCACCTTTTAACCTATGCCACCTAGCAAAAACATCCGCTACAATCTTTTCATAAGCATGTCCTAAGTGCGGATTAGCATTAGGATAATCTATAGCTGTAGTTATGTAAAACTTATCCATAAACTAAAATAAACATAAGATGTATTTAAACGTTATTACTTCTAAAGCTCTTTTTCCTTAATAAAAGATTTAAGATCGCGAATAACGGGTTCATTAAATAGATAAATAAGAATAAAATAAACTATTACACCAATAAGAACAACAAACATTAAATTAATAATATTCATTACAAAAATATTCTTAATATGATACACCACATACGCCATTATTCCAGAAAAAACAACATATTTCAATAAAACAAAAAGAAAGTTTTTCAAAAATTCTTTAATATAAACAAATAAATGCACAAAATAATAAATAAAAGTAATAATTGAAGTTATAGTTGCCACCCAAGCAGCACCAATAATTCCTAACCACATAACAAAAGGATAAATTAAGATAACAAAAGCAACAAGATTAATCAAACTTAAATTTTTAACAATATTAGGATGGTTTTTAGCCAAAAAGAAAGCCCCTGCTGGAAAAATTAAAGATCTTAACAACGCACCAATAGCTAAAACATAAATTATTGGAACAATACCCAACCATCTTTCTCCAATTAAAACCAGTGTAAAATCTTCTGCCAAAATAACCAAACCAATAATTAACGGGATAACTATTAAAGTCCCAAACTCAGTAACTCTAAAATAAAGTTTTTGTAACTTATTTTTATTATTCTTAATCTTACAAAAAACAGGAAATAAAACATTTGCAATTGCGCCCTCAATCCCATCAATAATCGTATTCATTATTATCGCACCCAAATGATAAACACCTAACATTGAAGCACCAAGCAATCTACCAACAACTGCCTGATTTCCCTCTTTTTTAATAATATTAACCATGGAACTAACAAACAAATGTTTCCCAAACTTCACATACTTTCTTGCAAGCTTAAAACTAAAAGAAAAAGAAGGAATAAACGGAACAAACATAAAAACCATAACCGTAGCAACAACAGAATTAACAATTTGACCATAAATCATACTCCACGCCCCAAAACCCAAAAAAGCAAGAACAATAGCCACAACCACATAGGAAAGTGTTCCTAAAAATTGAGCAAGCTTTAACTGCTTAAACTTAACATGCTTATTCAAAACCGCAGAAGGAACAATAGCAAAAATACCAATTAACCGTTCAAAAACTAAAACTCTAATCATTAATGTAAGTATTAAAACTAATTGGGGAGATTCCTTCATAAAAAAAGAAGCAATCTGAGGAGCAAAGAAAAAAGCTATAACAAAAGCAAGTATGTTTATTGACGCATCAATATAAAAAAGAGTATTCTTAGCCTTTTTAGAATTATTCTTAATTCTAATAAACGCCTGTGAAGCCCCAACATTCTGAAATATTGCTAAAAAAGAAATAAACAAAATCGCAACAGCAACAAGCCCAAAATCTTTTGGAACCAATAAACTAGCTAAAACAAACTTTAAAACAATTCTAATAGACTCAGAACCAAAAAAACCAGAAAGATTCCATAAAACTCCAAACTCTAATTTTTGTTTTAGTTCTTCATGCATGATTTAATTTTAGAAAAAATAGAATATAAATGTTTCCATCTATTCACCCAATTAAATGTAAAGAAAATTATTTCAGTTTTTTAGTAATTGGAATTTGTTCATCACAATGTTCACAATTAAAAACAACTGCTTTAACAGTAACATCTTTTTTCTTTGTTTCATTAAAAATTTTAATATTCTTTCGTTTAAAAGGAACAATAGCTTCACCCTCTTTTTTACATTTAGGACAAACATATTTTACCTCACACATAAGTGTTTCTTCAAATTCTTCTTTATCAACAACATTATCACACTCAGAACAAACATACTCTTTAGCTCTTATCTTAGGCTTTCCTGTTTTTTCATTTTTTGGTTTGCTCATAATGCCTTTTTTACATTTTGGACATTCACCCTTATAAACCCAAGCAGACACTTTACCATCACCAATAGTTCTATTAGTAAAATAAATTAATCCATCCATAGATTCTGGTTCTTTTATAGCCATATATTTCTTAATATTGAAGTCATTTAAATAGTTTTCTACAATAATCTTTAAAAAGCTAAGCTCATTAAACTAAGAGATGATCAAGGAAAGTGACTCAGAACCAGAACCAGTAAAAATTGATGAAACTTTACTACCACTTCTCAAACAATTAGCTTCTTTATTTGTAGAGAGAATAGACCCTGAAAGTAAAAAATTTAGATTAATTGATTTAATGAAATTTGCTGAAGAACAAGGTATAACTTTAAGAAATGATTATGCAAATAGGGCTGCATTAGTCCCACTTAAAGAGGGAGAACAGGACATTTCTATGGAAATAGAACACGAACAATTTCAAGAATACCAACTTTCACATTCAAGAAGAATTACATACTTAGGAAATTTGTGGATCCCCCGAGAATTACTTGGCGTACTTGGATTTGATTTTAGAGATGTAGAACACGGAGTATTAGATAACCGCAATGCAAGAATAGTAGAAGCAAATGTAGATTTAAGAACAGAAGAAAAAACTCAAATTGATGAAACATTAAAAACCATTCTAGCCAGAATAAGTAGTTCATATATAGGACGAATTTTTGAAAGAAGCACAATATTTGACTTTCTTGATTTAGGAGAAATTTCTAGAGAACTAGAATTACCCAAAAATGGAACTTATGATGGTGAACGAGTTTTAGTTGCATTAAGCCATCCAGAAGTACAAGGAAAAACAGCATATGAGTTACCCAACGATATATTTCAAACTGAATGTTTTGGACAATTTGTTCCCTGTTTAGAACATACTGAAATTTTGGCACTTCCTGAAACATTAGAAAAAGCAGGGCTTACTCAAAAAGAAAGAACACATCACTTAACAACCAAAGACATGCGAGTAGTTTCATTTCCATCAGACTACCAAGCAGATTAAGAATGATTAGTTTCATTAAGAATTTCTGAACCCTCTGGAAGCCAATCTTGACTAATAACCTGAGCAGTAACATCTTTAATATTTTTACCTAAATGAAACACCCAACGTGAAAACTTAAAAACAAATTCTGTTCGGTCCCCGCCCTCTTTTAAATTAAGGTCCTCAGTTTTTACAATAACATAACCACCAATGATAAGAAACATAATTATTACTACGGGCCAAAGTTTCATAGTATTATGTTTGACCCCCATTATTTAAATTTTCTTGTTGTACAGTGTTCATTATTGTTTTAACATTACGAAAAGAAGTTTTAGTAAACTTATTGAAATCCAACTTTTTATCTCTCAATCTAACTAAAGAATCAAGAACATGAGAAGAACCCAAAGGAAGTTTAAACCCCGCACGAATTGACAATTCATGCATTTGTTTAAGCGCTTCGGCTCTTGCTACAATAGAAGCAGCAGCAACTTCAACATACGCATCTTCAGCTTTTGTCAAACAAATAGCACCATCAACCTTACAGCCCGGGTACTTATCAACAACAACCTCTTCAGTAGCAGACTTAAGAGTATTTGTACATTTGGTATGAAGTTTATTTAAAACTCCAGTAAGACCATACAACGCCACTTCCTTATTAAACTCTTCAGGAAATAAGTTAACGAAAAAAACTTGAGAAATTTCTTTTATTCTATCTGCCATAAGTAAAATACGATGGTCAACAATAGTTTTAGAATCCTTAACACCCATATCCTCTAAAAGCTTTCTTGTTGAATCATCTGCTTTAACCGCAGCAACAACCATTCCACCAAAAGTATCTCCTTTTAACGATTCATCTGAACCAATTCTTAATGTCATAAAATAATAAGAATTAAAGCATATTTAAACTTATCGCTCAACAAGTTGTTGAATCACTAGAAAAAGCAAGTGCTTCAATAAGATCTAAACTTTTACTAGTATCTTGAGCATATAATTTATGAAGTCTAGCTTGATGCAACAAACTGTCTCTTTCTCTAGGAGCGTCACCTAATTCTGCTTCAACTGCCTTTAAACAAAGAAAGATAGCTTGCTGTTCTCTTGCCGCAACATATGCCGGTCTAAATTCATCACCAAGCAGTTTCGCAGAAGCCCTAGATGTATTCAATCTAGCAAGTTCTTCCTCTGCATCACCAATAGCACCAGGCAAATCTTCGGAATTAGTTTTATAAAAAGCCAATCTTGCACTATATTCTTGTTGAACTGTGTTTATCATTCCAAAATAAGTTAAAGAGAATAATTTATAAAGATTATTGTATTCAATAATAGATGGATTTAGAAGAGTTAAAAAAAGAGATGAAATCATTAAAAGATGAGAATAATATCGATCACAGATTTCATAAAACAGGAAAAGGAGATTATGCAGAAAGCAGAATTTCAATAGGAATCTCACATAAAGATAAAATAAATTTAGCAAAAAAATATTATAAATTAAACTTACAAGAACTTGAAGAACTTCTTAACTCAAAAATAACCGATTATAAATCAATTGCATTAAGAGCTCTTGTTGAAAAATATAAAAAAACAAAACAAAAAAAAGAAATTTATGAAATGTATTTACATAATACAAAGCAAATAAATGGATGGGATTTAGTAGACATTTCTGCATGGAAAATAATTGGAGATTATTTGTTAGACAAAGACAAATCAATACTTTACAAATTAGCAAAGTCATCCAATCTATGGGAAAAAAGAATAGCAATAGTTTCAACATACGCGTTTATTCGAGAAGGAATGTTTGAAGATACACCAAAGATTTCTGAAATTTTATTAAAAGATAAAGAAGACTTAATCCATAAAGCAGTTGGATGGATGCTACGAGAAGTTGGAAACAGAAATCAAGATGTTGAAGAAAAGTTTTTGATGAAACATGTTAAACAAATGCCACGAACAATGTTAAGATATGCAATTGAAAAATTTAATGATGAAAAAAGAAAATATTATTTGAAAAAATCATAACGCAAGTTTAATCAATTCTGCTTCAATATTATTTGCTTCTCTTAAGAAACGTGCCTTTTCTTCGGGGTTTTTAGAAACTTCTGCTCTAACAGCTTGATTAACTGCAAATTCAATTTGCAACCTAAGCAAACCAGTTTTCAATCCACAAGTACCTTTGTAATCATCAGCTAACTCTTTACGCGTCACTTCAATATGACCTATAAGACTTTGATTCATTTCATCTATCCAAGAAACCGAATTAAGCCCAATAGTCCCATAAAGGTTTTTTACAACATCATAATGAATATCTACGAATGACATAAAAATTGATAATGCGCTTTCTTTTAAAAAGATTATCTAAAAATTGCTTAAAGATTTTTGTTCGCTCTCGACCTTTTTTCTTTTAAAAGTAGACCAAGACTTACGAATTAAATGAGAATATAAAGGATTATCCCAATGCTCAGTCATAAACTGTTTTGTTTTTGGGTCAGAACAATAACCACTACCAAAATCTATTTTATGAATAGTTTTTAATTCTTCTACGGTTTTATCTCTAATAACTTTAGCAATAATAGAAGCCGCAGCAACAACAGCATACTTTTCAGCTTTATGTTCAACTACTAATTCACAATCAAGATTAAGTCTAGCTTTATGACGTTCAGTATTAATATCAGGACAATCAACATACGCCTTATCAGGACTTAACTGTTTTAATATTTCAGAAGTTTTAACCGCCTCAAGAATGTTTAAGTTAGAATTAGGATTATTAAGAAGGTTATCATCTATTTCTTCAGGTTCAATAATAGATAATTTATAATCCTTAACAATTTTAATTATTTCTTGGTATAATTCTTCTCTTTCTTCTTTTTTTAACAATTTAGAATCTTTAACATTAATATGTTCTAATTTAAAAATGTCTTTTTTATCTATGGACACTGCACAAATTACTAAACTGCCAATAACTGGACCCTTACCTGCTTCATCAACCCCTGCAATAATCATAATAAAAGTAATCTAACACATTATATAAATATTTAGAAAAAACTTATTAAAACAACAACAATAAAAAAAATACATGACAGGAATACACAATAATAAAGCATGCATAAGATGTGGAGCTTGTTGCATATACTTTATGGTTTGTGATGAACAAGATAAACTTATCACAGAACCAGAAAAAACATGTTCAAACCTAGAATTTGCTGGCAAAATTGCAAAATGTAAAATATATGATTCAAGACCAAAAATGTGTAAAGACTTTTTTTGTTCAAAAGACAGACCCATATTTCAAAACAAAGAAGGACAAAAAATTTGGAATGAATTAAAAATAGTGGCAGAAAAACTTAAGCATAACTACTAACGCCCTCATTTTCTATTTGAAAATATAATTCAGCAGTATTATCATTAACAAGACAAAAACTTCCTTCTTCTCCCTTAGGAACAACAAAGATACCACGTTGAATGCGTCTCAAAACAGTTTCATTATCAGTATTTCCAACACCAACACTTTTTATTTCATCCCCCACAGCAGTTATTAATTTGGGAATTAACTCATAATCACGACATAACTCAGATAATGTTGCCCCTTCGTATTCATTAAAAAGATCTAAAACTTGTCGTGGCATTCTTAACTTAACAAATCCCGCATCTTCTTTAAACCCCGTTTCAACAACTTTTACATCCTCCCACAAATAATCTAAAGCAATTCTAACCCTATGCAATCCTATGCCCGTTAAATAAAAAGCAAAACCATGATGGTCTTCAGATAAATAACAAGGTAACTCCGGATCTTCTGATTCTGTAAGCCAACAATACGGTTCAGGTAGTTGAGTTAGCGCCCTTTCAAAATCAAACTGTTCAGAACCATCAAAACTTAACTCTCTTACTTCCACCCTTCTAGATAAATCTGATAAAACAGAAAAAATATCATCAGTGTTAAAGCTAAATGAATTAGCATCACAGGTTTCATGTTCTCTTTCAACTGCTACACCATCAACAGGGTTATTACGATTAGGCCCCCCGCGAATTAATAAAAAATCAGGTAAATTACCTACTCCTTCAGCAAAACACATTGCATAATTAAAACGAACCCCTACTTGTGATAAAACATCATCTTGCCCAGCTAACCATTCCTCCGAAGTATCAAGAAACGAATTTTTACACTCAATATCCAATAAGTTTGCATTCATCATCATAAGTTAACAAAAGTAACCTTTTAAAGATTTTGTAAAACCAAACACATTTAACAACATTTAAATAGTGCTTTTCTAGAATATATATAAAAATGGTTAAAAAAAAGAGTGATAGTAAAAAGAATAGTAAAAATTCTTGTAATTTAAAAAATAAAAAACACAAACCGCATGAAAGAAGAACATTTGGACAAAAAGTATCAGATAACTTAACAAGAGTTGCAGGAAGTTGGGGATTTATAATCTGGTTCTTAATTCTAATTGTGGTATGGATAATAATCAACATAATACTACTTACAAAAATAACCGGACAAGGCGCCTGGGACCCATACCCCTTTATTTTATTAAATTTAGGATTGTCATTACTAGCAGCAATACAAGCACCAGTAATACTAATGAGTCAAAATAGAACAACAGAAAGAGACAGAAAAAAAGCAGAAGCAGACCTTGCAGTGGACAGAAAAGCAGAAAGAGAAATTGAACTAATACAAAAAGAATTATCAAGTATTAAAAAAATTCTAAAGAAAAAAATTAATTCAAAACAGTAAGAACTTCACAACCATCTTTAGTAACCAAAACAGTATGTTCTGCTTGAGAAACTAACCCCTTATTAATATCCACCAAAGGATGAAACGAAGTTATTATACCTAATTGTTCAAACTGTTTAAGTGCCAATCTAACTTTTATTTCTGAAAATTTAAGCCAACGTTTAGTAAACGGCAAACCATTATAAGATTCTATTTGTTTTAATATTTCTCTACCCGACCTAACTGGCTTAGACTCAATATGCGAAAAAATTGTAGCATTACCTGCTTCCTTAATCTTACCAGCACCATTAGACGCAAAAGGTTCAATTGCAAAAATTATCCCTTCTTCCAATTCAGTAGTATCGCCCGTATCAAAATTCGGAATTGTTGGACTGCAATGAATATTATTATAATCCAAACCATGACCTGACAAATTAACAACCGGACTAAAACCCGCAGATTCAATAGTTTTTTGAATAATTTTACCAATCTCACCCAAAGTAGTTCCGGGTCTAATAATTCCAATAGCAGCTTCTAAAGCATCCCTTGACGCAGCAACTAAAGCTCCATTTTTCCCAGACAAATCAACAGTACATGCATTATCACCAATAGCTCCGTTAACCACAACACCAACATCAAGTTTAACCACTTGATTAGTTAATTCAATATCATCATCCTTATCAGGACAAAAATGTGCAGCAGTAGAATTAAGAGAAATCTGAGAAGGAAAACCCGGCATGGCACCAAGTTTTCTTATTTTTTCATCAACATCATTACATACATCAAGAACTTTAGCGCCCTTAACAATTAACAATCTACCAAACTCTAAAGCTTCAGCAGAAATCTTACCCGCTTTACGCCAATCCTCAATTTTTTTAGTATAATGATCAGACATTTTCAGATTTAATATACCCCTTCAATAATAACTTACCCAAAGTCGAAATTCTAATATCTATTCGTCCTTTATTTTCTAAAGTATCCACAAGGCCCAACTCTTTTAAACCTTCAGATTTTAAATTACCATTAACATGATAAGATGTTAAAGGCATACTCATATCAGTACGTTTAGACAATTCTTCCAAAGTTGAACAACAAGACTCATCACCCAAATGTTTCAAAATTTCCATTTTTTTATCTGTTAAAAGTTTATAATATGAAAATTTTAGAACTGGAAGCAATATAGTTTCTTCATTTTCAACAGAAATAGCTTTCAAACCGTTAACAAAAGCAGCAGAAGTAACTGCACATTGAGTTAAACGATTACCGGTTGCAGTGTTTACTATAATCTCTTGATTTTTTTCAATAATTTTAAGTTCAGCAATTTTTTGAAAAAAGGCTTCCCAAATATTGCCCTCAATCTTAACTATTTGTGTTTCAATTTTAAACTTATCAAGATCTTTTTTTGTTTCCTCTGCTTTTTCTAACTGGTTTTCAGTTGAAAGAAGAACAACTCGCGCTGCTGGAAACTCTCTTAAACCAATAAATAAATTTTCCATATAATCTCCAACAGGAGCAACAATCAAATTAGTCATGAGAAGATTAACTTAACCTGCTTTATAAAAGTTTGGAAAACACAAAATATTTAAACAAAAAATATTATAAATTAATATGGTTTGGGTAACAGCAATAATCTTAGGAGCGATTCTATTTTTTATACATTTCTTTAATGATGAGTTATACATCAAAAAAAAGGATAAACGAACACATTTAAAAACTATTGTAGCAGGACTATCTTTGACATATATTTTTTTACATTTAATACCCAAAGCATTACCCGCAAAAAATAATGAACTCTTTTTTGCATTCTTTTTAGTTGGATTTGTAATATTTAATATTTTTGAAAGTTTGATATACAGTGCAAGAAGTTCAAAAAAAAGACAAAAAGAACTAAAAGAAGAACACGCAACAGCATTCTTTATTTACAACTTTTTATTAGGAGTCTCTATTTTATTTTTCTTAAGAAATGAAATATTTATAGGAATACTATTTTTTATACCCGTTGCACTTCATGCACTAATAAGCGCGTCAGCATTAAGAGAAATGCACACAATAGTAAAACAAAATCATCTTTATAAAATATTATTATCAATTTCAACAATATTAGGAATTTTATTAGCACTCATTTTTTCATTACCAGACAGCGTTTCTCGTTCAATAATAGGTTTTGTTGCAGGAAGTTTGTTATATATTATATTCAGAGACTTAATTCCTAAAGAAAATAAGTGCAGAATGAAATATTTTTTAACCGGAATTGGAATCATGGTTATATTACTTGCAATTAGTTGGGCAATATAAACTTCAACATCACAAAACCAACATAAACATAGCAACATATAAATATGAGAAATTCTATTTAGGTATAAAAGAGGTGAATTATGTTACATACATTAGTATGTTCATAATGAAACTTCTAAAAAGAAGGTGAATTATGTTATACTTAGGCGCAGATCACGCAGGTTTTAAATTAAAAGAGGGAGTCAAGAAATTCTTAGATAAAAAAGGAATAAAGTATAAAGATTTAGGAGCTAAAACATTAGATAACCAAGATGATTATGTAGATTATGCTGCTGAAGTCGGAAAAAGGATTAGAAGTGAAACAAAAGGAATTTTATTCTGTGGAAGTGGTTTTGGAATGAGCATAGCTGCAAATAAAATTAAAAATGTCAGAGCAGTAAATATTTATACTGTTCGCGAAGCTGAACTATCCCGAATGCACAATGATGCAAACGTATTATGTTTATCTGGTTGGATGATAACTAGAAAACAAGCAAAAAAAATAATTAATAAATTCTTAAATACTAAATTTAGTAAAGCTAAACGACATGAACGACGAATTAAAAAAATAAAAAAGCTACGACAAAAATGAAAATAGAACCCTCAATCCTGGATGTAGACACAAATAAACTAAATTTTAATGCAATAGAAAAGTATGTTGAAAGAATTCACATCGATGTATTACCAAATGGAAAATACACTCCCTCTGTTGTTAAAAGAATTAAAACAGAATTAGAAAAAGACGTACACTTAATGATTTTAAACATAGAAAAAAACATAATTCCCTATAAAAATGCAGGAGCAACAACAATTAATTTTAATGTACTATCCGAAAATGTATTTGAAAAAATAAAAAAAATAAAAAAAGCAGGAATGAAAGTTGGCTTAAGTATTAATCCAGAAACCAAAGTTAATTCTCTTAAACCATTCATTAAAAAAATTGATGAAGTACTCGTTATGTCAGTTCACCCAGGAAAGGGAGGACAACAATTCATCAATGTATCAAACAAAATAAAAAAAATAAGAAAAATGAATGAAAATGTTTTGATTAAAATTGATGGCGGAATAAAAGAAAAAACATTGCGTAAAATCAAAAAAGCAGATGTTGCAATAATTGGAAGTTATATATTCAATAAAAAAGATCCAATTGAAATTATTAAAAAACTAAGTTTAAAAAATGTTGCTAAAAATATAAGAAAAGACATTATTAAAATGATAAATAATTCAAATTCTGGACATCCTGCTGGAGCATTAGGAATGGCAGACATATTCACCATTTTATACTTTGATGAAATGAAATATGATATTAAAAACGTTAAATGGGATGAAAGAGATTATTTAGTGTTAAGTAACGGACATATTTGTGCAGTATTATATTCTTGTTTGGCAAGAGCAGGATTTTTCCCCAAAAAAGAATTAAAAGGATTTAGAAAAATAGGCCACATGTTAGAAGGACATCCCTCTTTAAAAATTCCAGGAATTGAAAACAGTTCAGGACCTTTGGGGATTGGATTATCACAAGCAGCAGGAATGGCTTTAGGTTCTATTAATCGCATCTTTTGTATTGTGTCAGATGGTGAACAAGATGAAGGAAATAATTGGGAAGCAGTAATGTTTGCAGCAAAATATAAATTAAACAATTTAATTTGCATAATGGACAGAAACAAAATTCAACTTTCAGGAAATACAAAAGATGTTATGAAATTGGGAAATCTAAAACAAAAATATAAATCATTTGGATGGAATGTGCAAGTAATAAATGGCCATAATTTCAAACAAATAAAAAAATCATTAAACTATAAAGGGAAAAAGCCGTTAATGATAATTGCAAATACCATTCCCGGAAAAGGAATTAGTTTTATGGAAAGCAAATATGAATGGCATGGAAAAGTCCCAAATGATAAAGAAACCATACTTGCTTTGGAGGAATTAGATGAAATCAGGTAGAGATGGATTTGGTGACGCACTATTAAATTTAGGTAAGAACAAAAATATAGTTGCACTAACTGCGGACTTAAGCCCGTCTGTTCGAATGGATGCTTTTAAGAAAAAATACCCTTCAAGATTCTTTGATGTTGGAGTCGCTGAACAAAACTTAATTGGTGTTGGTTCAGGACTTTCACACGTTGGTAAACTCCCTTTTATTGCAGGATTTGGTGCGTTCATGCCAGGAATGTGCTACCAACAAATACGAACAACAATTGCATACAACAATAACAATGTTAAATTAGTTGCTACACACTGTGGCTTAGATGTTGGAGAAGATGGGGCAATGCACCAAATGCTAGAAGATATTGGCCTAATGAGAATATTACCCAACATGACCGTAATAGTTCCCTGTGATTATTGGCAAACATACAAAGCAACAATTGCGGTTAGTAAACTTAAAGGCCCAAGTTATATTCGCGTTGGAAGAAGTAAAACAAATGAAATAACATCTAACAAAACTAGTTTTAAAATAGGAAAAGCACAAACCCTCCGTAAAGGTAAAAAAGCATGCATAATCGCATGTGGACCAATCTTGTTTGATGCCTTAAAAGCTGCAGATGAAATAGGAAATGTACGAGTAATTAATCTACATACCATTAAACCTATTGACAAACCGGCAATATTAAAAGCAGCAAAAGAATGTAAAAATATTATTACCCTTGAAGATCACCAAATAAATGGGGGAATGGGTTCAGCAGTATGTGAAGTAATTGCGGGGAGATGTAAAGTTGTTAGGTTAGGAGTAGAAGATAAATTTGGAGAAAGTGGAGATTCAAAAGAACTAATGAAAAAATATGGGTTAACAAAAGAAAAAATCAAAAAAGTTTTACTTTCATTTTTAAAATAAAACAAAGAAAGCTTTATAAATATATTTCTAACAATACTCTAATGGAAAACTTATGCCAAATAAAAGGACTTAGTTGTTTTGGATGTTGCGGAAATAATTACAAAAGCACAAAAGAAATAAAAGAAGATATTAAAAAAAATACAGAGGAATTTAGTAAATATGTTAGTCTAGAAGACTTTCGTGACAGAGCAAAAAATTGGGACTTAAACAAAAGCGGAGTATGTAGAAACATAATAGAAAAAAATGGAAAAATATTTTGTCCATTACACCCCAGTTTTTGTGGAACAGAATTAAGAGCAAATCATTGTGATTTAAATTATATGTGTAAAACATTTAAAGAATTTTTAGAATGGGATGATAAAAAAAGAAAAAAGTTTATTTCATTTGTAAAATCAAAAAAATTAGACCGTTATAAATATTCGA
The DNA here is from genome assembly GCA_964427985.1 of uncultured Methanosarcinales archaeon. Lineage (GTDB taxonomy): Archaea > Nanobdellota > Nanobdellia > Woesearchaeales > JABIAG01 > JABIAG01. The sequence goes on along the minus strand of CAYRWJ010000005.1, from coordinate 2,450 downwards.
TCTTAATGGATTCTGACAAATTATTAGAAGAGTTTAATCAAGCAACGCACTAACAGACTCACCATTATGAAGATGATGAATTACTTTAGCAACATAACTTGCAACAGAAACTTCAACATACCAAGGATTTCTTTTTTTAAACTCATCACTATGATAAACAGAATCAGTACAAATTACACCATTTAAAAATCCCTCTTCATAAGCTTTTGACAATCTTTCTTCAGCAGGACCATTAAACAAACCATGAGTTGCAACACAATACACTTTTTTTGCACCTTCTTTTTTTAACATTTCACAAGCTTTAACAATAGTTCCCGCAGTATCAATCATGTCTTCAACAATTACACAAATATCTTTTTTAACTTTTCCAAGAAGTTTACAATCAGTCTCTCCAGTCAAATTATCTCTTTTTTTCTGAAATCCAGTAATATCTTTCTTTAAAACATTAGCAAAATTTTCAGCTCTCGCACTACCTCCCACATCAGCAAAAATAATTTTAGTACAATCTGGAATAGATTCATTTATGTAATTAGTTAAAGTATTCATTGCAGTTAAACTAATGGGTAATGCTTTCCTAAAAAAACCAGCAATAGCATTATTATGAATATCCATAGAAATAACACTATTTGTCTGATAAACATCTTCTAACTCTTGAGCCAATCTTGAAGCAGAAACCCCTTCCCGAGCATTTGCTTTGTCTTGTCTTGCATAAGGATAAGATAAAATAATTAAAGTCTTCCTAGAAACATGAGACTGAAAAGCAGCATCTAAAGCAGTTTTCATAGCTTCAATACTATCATTAGCAGAATAACCACAATCTCTAGTTTCACAATCCTGAATAAGAAAAAAATCAGAATCTCTAATAGACTTATTAATAATTGTTTTAATCTCAGTATTAGCAAACTTAATTTCAGTCATGTCTAACAGTTCTAAATCAGGATAAGATTTATTCTTAAGAATATCAATCACTTTTTTAGCAAAAGATGAACCACAAATATAAGAAGCAATCACTAACTTTTTATGACTCATATTTTAAAAAAAGAATTTATGCTATATTAATATTTGTGTTTTAAGAAAATCAAGTTTTAATCTTTCCCTTTTGCCAATCCTTTAATACCAAACGTGCAGCACCCACTATATCGGGCAAGCCTTTTTTCAAAAGAAGTTGTCGTTTGATAGCGAGTTCTTCTAAATCATGCACACCATAATGTTTTAACAAGTCTGGACAATGTTCTAATAAATCGTAAAACGCATCTTCTGGGTCTTTAACCTTAGAAAAATCAACGCTTCCCTTCAAAACACTCTCTTTTTCTCTATAAGGAATAACTCCAGGAGTATCAACCAACATAAACTGTTTAGCAGAAATATTCTGTTTACCCTTAGTAAACCCTGAAGAAGAAGAAGTTTTAGCAGAACCTCTACCATTTAAAGCATTAATTACAGAACTCTTACCAACATTTGGATAACCAAGAACACCTACAAAAGGTTTAACTATTTTTAATCTTTTACCCTCAATAATAATCAATTCTCTTAATTTCTTAATGCCATAATATTCTCTAGAAGAAACAAAAACAGCTTTTTTAAAACGTTTCTTTGCTTTATCTAAAATATCTTTATTTACCAAATCACATTTATTTAAAACATAAATTACTGGTTTTGTAATCTTATTAACGATTTCTTGATTAATAGTAGCATCAATATTTCTTGAGTCTAAAACTAACAAGATTATATCTGACTGTCTTAAAACATCATTAACAACCTTCCAAAAACGTACCATATCTAGTTAAGAACGACAAGAGTTTTTATAGTTAACTATTATGTAGCTTAAATAGCAATATAATCAAAGAGTATTTCTATTTTCGTCACTATTTTATAAGTACTCAAAAACCTTTAAATAGTACTTACAATTACTATCAGTACTTATAAAAAACTTTGAGGTAATAAAAATGACAACAATAAAAATAAATAAAGACAATTTTCAAGAAGAAGTAGTAAAATCTGAAATGCCAGTACTAATTGATTTTTGGGCTGATTGGTGCGGACCTTGTAAAATGATGGGCCCAGTATTTGAAGAACTTAGTTCAGATTATGATGGAAAACTTAAATTTGCTAAATTAAACACCGATGAAGAATCAGAACTAGCAAATAATTTCCAAATACAAGGCATACCTTGTTTAATCTTAACAAAAGAAGGAAAAGAAATTGATAGAATCGTTGGTTTTGCACAAAAAGAAGAATTAAAGCAAAAAATTGATTCAATCTTGGAAAAATAAAAAAGAAAAGTTTATAATCTAAATTAAGGTTAAAACTTAACATATTAAACAAAATGAACAAATATGATTTAATAATAATTGGAAGCGGACCAGCAGGATTAACCGCAGGAATTTATGCCGCAAGGTATAATCTTAACTTTTTAATAATTGGAGAATTAAATGGTGGGGCGATTTCTA
>CAYRWJ010000004.1:0-40624 GCA_964427985.1 uncultured Methanosarcinales archaeon | reverse complement strand
CTTGTGTTTGTTTTATTATTTGATTTATTGCTTCTGAAATTTTCCATTCTACTTTTTTCCCTGGAGAAATTGAATGTATTATTAACAAATTATAGGTTTTATTATAAAATAAAGTTATGGGTCTTACTAATTTTTCTGTATGAATTGCAACTATTGGTGCTGCGTCTTTTACTATTATTTGGCCTATTTCTTCGCATTTTAAGTGATTAGTATGAAACTCTGTTGTAATAGTTCCCACAAGTCCAAATCCCGGAAACCCTTCAATAATCGTTACATTCTTTGGTTTTTTTGTTAAAATCAGTTCCATTTACTCCACCTCTTTTTTGTTATTCTATTTAACTTATATTTAAATTATTTGTTTTAAAATAACATTATAATACATATAACTAAACTTTATATATTTAAAAAATAATTTACTATTAATTATGACAGATGAAGTAATAACATTGGGCGGAAACATAGAGCTTTCTGGTTTTCGAGAAGTTGAAAAAATTAATAATGTAGTTATCAATAAAATAGTGGGTAATTATGCACGAAAGTTTAAAGATACTTGTTCTAATTTTAAAAAATTACATTTACAATTAAAAAATATTGGTTCTGAAAATAAGCAGATAGAACTTCATGCTAAAGTTACTGATAATGGTAAAGTATTTACTTCACAAGTTGTTGATAGAAATTTATATTTTGCGTTAGATGCTGTTCTTAAAAAAGTTAAAGCTGAAATGGATAAGTAAAGTTTATATACCCATTCTTTAACAACACATTATGAAATTAGAACCTTTAGTTATTAGTAAGATTGAGGCAAATGGTTTAAAAGCATTTCTTTCTAGTTTTATTGGTTGGGCTATTCCTGCAGTAATATTGTTGGGTGCATTATTTATTGCTAATCATTTTGTTGATTTTTCTATTATTTTTGAATCATTACAATTCATTGGTTTTGATGCAAGTGTTGATACAGTTATGCATTATTTAGTTGTAATTGTTGTCTTTTTAGTATTTATGGTTTCTTTTTACAATACAATTAATGCAGTTTTTAAGAGGATTGATATGTTTCCTGATAAAATTATTTATTCTTCTGGTTTTGGAAAGAGTGATATTTCTTTAGCTAATGTTGTTAAGGTTAATTATACCAACCAAGGATTTGGTTTTGGGTCAGGAAGTGTACTTATTGAAACTACGGGAACAAAAAAAGAATTAGTTAAAGTGGGGTATGTTTCTCATCCTCAAGAACGAGTTGTTTTTTTACAATCTGTTATTGCAAATTATCATTATAAAATTCAAAAAGAAAATAATACTAGACCTAATATTACTCAAAGTCCTAATTCTTCAAATATTTGACAAACTTTACATACTTTTCCTTTTGCTGGTTCTCCACAACTAATACAGGAATTTACTTTTGTTTTTTTCTCTTTTTTTAAATTATTTTTCATCTCTTCTTGAAATCGTATTACAGAATATTTTACTCCAGGGTTTTTTTCTTCTAAGTTATCTAATATTGTTTTGTGTTTTCTTCTATGTGCTCCAACTGAACATGGACAAATTCCATATTTTACTGGGAATTTCATTGATTTAGAAAATTTTAATGATTCTTCTTCTGTAATTAAATATAATGGTTTTACTCGGGGAATAAACTTTTTTGAACTATTTTCTGATTTAGGTCCTTGTTTTTTTGCTAAGAAAAAATCATTTCTAAATACATTCATTAAAAATGCTTGTGCTTCATCATCTAAATTATGCCCTGTAGCTAAAACATCGGCTTTTAATTCTCTTGCATACTTATTAAGTAAATATCGTTTTAATATCCCACATAGCATGCAGGATGAGTACTTATGTCCTTTTGAACTTAATACATCTCTCATATAACATAATGATTTTCCAAACTCTTTTCTAAATGATAATATGTGTAATTTTATTTCATATTTTTTACATACTTTTTTGATGTTTGATAAATTTGTTTCAGTATATTTGCCAATAGATGCATCGATTGTTACTGCTTCTACGTCATAACCTAACTTTTTTAATAAATAAACACATACCGTGGAATCTTTTCCCCCTGATACTGCCACTAAAACTTTACTTTTGTGATTAAATAAATCATTTTGTCTTATTGTTTTTTTTACTTTTTTTTCTATGTGTGATTTTAAATCCATATTGTTTGGAGAAGTTTGTTGCTTTTAAAGGTTATGTCGGATTAGCTTTATAAACCCAAGATATTTTTTTAATTTTATGGCAGATGCTACCCAAGACAGTTATGTGAGACGTGATAGACAAGAATTTACTGAGGATACTACTGCAGATTTTTTTCAAGATTATTGTATGACCTGTGTCAAACATAAAGCTTGCGGGGTACAAATTCATTTACAGAATAATGTTGGAAATCCTACAAGGTATTGGCATCCTACTTTAATTGCGTTAACGCGAAGAGCTGTTCGTCAAGAAGAAAAAAACATGGTTGTATGCAGCAGCTATATGCCCACAATGCAAACTATGCTGATTAATTTAGGTTTAAGATCATTAGATGAACCTATTTTTTCATCTATGTCTAATGACGATGTTGTTAGGGATGCATTAGATTCTGTAGTTAGAGACTAAGTTTAAAATTTACTAAACCATTTTTAACATTTGCTTAAAGAATTAAAATTATTTTTTTCTATATATCCACCACATTCCAACTAGGCCTATGATAAGTATAAATACGTTTAAGAATTGTCCTTCGGTTAGTCCTAAAATATATCTTTCTGGCATTCTCCAAAATTGTTCAATTACTGAACGAAATACTGCATAAAGTATTAAAAATAAAAAGAATATGAATCCGTCACGCTTTTTACCCCGCATTGGAAAGATTATAAAGAATATTGCTAAATTCTTAACCGCTTCATATAACTGAGAGGGATGTCTACATCCTTCATATCCTCTAAAATACACGCACCAAGGAACATTACTAACTCTTCCAACTAATTCTCCATTAATAAAATTACCTAGCCTTCCTAGCATTAAACCAAGTACTGCAGGTAAACTAACTAAGTCTGCTAATTTTAGAAATGATATTTTTTTCTTTTTAGAAAATAACCATCCTGCTAACACCAACCCTAATAATCCTCCATGAAAGCTCAAACCACCTTCCCAGATTGCTATTATTTTAAGTGGGTTAGAAATATAATACCCTGGATGATAAAACAATACTTCAATCAGTCTTGCGCATATTACCATAAATATAACTGCGTAGAGTATAAAATCTCCAACATCATCTTTACTTAATTCTAATCCAAACTTTTTAGAAAATTTTAAAATAAAAAAATATGCAAGAATAAATGCTATTACATACATTAATCCGTACCATCTTAACTCTATAAAACCAATTTTTAATAATATTGGGTTTAGTGCATGTATAAACATTTTATTTAATAAATATTAATAATATTAAAAGTATTACTATTATTATAATTGATATTATTATAAACTTTTTGAATCCAATATCCATTTTTTCTGTTGTTGGTTCTGGTTTATTTAAAGGAAATGATTCTTTTTCTACTATCCCTTCAGTTTCTAATTTTTTTAGTTCTTCTTCTTTATTTTCTTCGGGTTCTTTAATTTCTAGATTGTCCTCAGTTTCTGGTTCATCTTGAATTTCAGACGGTTTTTCTATTTTAAAGTCGTCTTCTAACTCAGAAGGTTTTTCTTCGGTTTTAAAATTGTCTTGAGATTCTGAAGATAGATCTTCTTCTGTTTCAAATGTTTCATGTTTTGGTTTTTCTTCCATTTTATTGCCTCTTTCTATTTATCTTGAATAAGATGTATTTAAATATTGTTGTTCAAGAACAGAGTAATTAAACTGTCTCAATATAGTGGTAAAAACGATTACCTTTATAAATGGTCACAAAAAACTTAGCTTATCTTATTATTATAGGTACTAAAATGACTAAATATGAAAATAAAGCAAGAAGAGAATTAAACCCAAGTGATTATGCTTGTGGGCAGAGAATGCAGGCTGGAATTCCACTAAGAGAGGACATAGGAGAAGTATTTAGAAGCAGATTTACTCCAAAAAAACTTCCCCCAGTTCCAAAAGGATCACAACAAAAACATTAATTAAGCATCACTTTTTCTTACTATCATGGCTTTCAAAGACGTTCCACATATTGAAAATTATAAGGTATATATTGATACTGCGTTTAAACGTGCTCAAAAAATTACTTCTTCGAATCAAAAAGATAGACAATTAAACAAGATTGATTTAGTTAAAGATTATATTATTGATAGATTAATAAAAATCATGCATTCTTATCCTAATATTGATGAGTTAGATCCATTTTACAAAGAACTTTTCAAACAAACGTTAGAATATGCAGATATTAAACAGTCTTTAGGTGGTGTTGCTTGGGCTCTAAAAAAGGTTACTTTTTTTCATAAAGAGTATTCAATTAAGCTTAAAAAAACTTATGCTGATGAAAAAGGAAGATTAAATGCTTTAAGAACAGAATTTTATGGAAGAATAAACTCAATTCTTAAACAAATTAAGGATAATTTAACTATTTTAGAAGCTTCTAGAAGAACATTTTCACAATTTCCAACTATTAAAACTGCTATGAATACTATTTGTATTATTGGTTTTCCTAATGTGGGTAAAACTACTTTATTATTCAAACTTACAGGTAGCAAACCAGATATTAAACCTTATGCTTTTACTACTAAAGGTATTAACATTTCGTATATGGATAAATTACAATTATTAGATACTCCCGGAACATTAAATAGAGAAAAGCTTAACAAAATTGAATTAGTTTCAGAACTAGCAATAGAATATTTAGCTAATTCGTTTGTATTTGTTTTTGATCCTACTTTAGAAGCAGAAAAACAAATAACTTTGTATAATAAAATAAAAAAACTTGACAAGCCAATTTTAATTTATGTTAGTAAAATGGATGTTCAGAAAGATATTGGTATTTTAAAGAAGTATAAGAGTTTAACTTTAGATGAATTAAAAAAAGAATTAGAGAAGCAAGCCAATTCCGTTTCGGAGTAGTTCTTCAGTTGTTGGTTCACGTTCTCCTGGTCTTAATGTTCTTGATGACCCAATTACTCCACCACCACTAACTGTAATTCTTTGTTGTCCAGTGGGTGGTTGATAATCTCTAGGATGTAACCGTCCATTCCATGCTACAAACTTTTCTTTTAATCTTGCTCTAGCAAAATCTATAAGTTTCATAGTCTGTTGTCCTTCACCAAACTCAATGTGATTCCATAGTACAAAAAATTTTTTATCATCTTCTGATATTAATGCTGCGGCTACCTGACCTGAATAAGATCTATCTTCTTCTGGTTTATCGAGATTACGACAAAAGTATCTTGTTGCTATTCCACATGAATCAAAATGGTCATTAGAAGGTCCTAATCTACGTTTAGTAATGGGTCCTAAAGGCTTCTTTCAGCTTCCAAAACCCATCCAGTATAATCGCTAATCATTTTGAACAACCAACCTATTTTCTATAGCTTTTTTAAGTTCATTTGCTTGTTTAACTAAATCAAGTATTTCGCAATTAGAAATTTGTCTAGCTTCTCTTACTAATTGCATATGTATTTCTCTTGGAAAAAAAGTTGTTTTTGTTGCAATGGGCGTATTCAAGTTTGAAACTAAAAAAACTCCAACTTGACCAACATACGTATCTGATGTATTAACTGGATTATAACAAAATCCCACTTTAAATAAAGCAGTATCTGCATCTGCATCTTCTGAATGTTCACTTAAAACTCGCTTTCTTCTATAATCCAAATCAATAGAACGATTCCCCTTCAACATTTCCCAAGGAGTAAATCCACCTTCATGTTTGTGAACAACGTCTGTGTAATTTAAACAATGTCTGGTCATAAATATTAAGAATATTGTTTTATTTAAAAAGATTACTCTACAACAACAGCTTCTTTTACTGGTTCTTCTTTAATCACTTCTTCTACTTTTTCTACTGTTTCTTTTACTGGTTCTTCTTTAACTTCTTCTTCTACTTTCTTTTCTTCTTTTACTTCTTCTGTTTTAACTGCGTCTTCTTTTTTTTCAACAGCTTTCTTTTCAACTTTTTCTTCAACTACTTCTAATTTTTCAAATTGAATAGTATATGTTCCAGGAAGTTTTGTTTTTCCTTTATTCAAAGCTTTTTTTGTTTCATCTAAATCTTTTTCTGTTAGAAATACTTCAAAGATTGTTTGTCCTACTTTTATTTGGGCAGCAACATGTACTGGTTTTCCAAAAGGTCTTGCCATACCTGAACTCATTCTGTCTGCTCCTGCTCCTGAAGCTAGTGCGTGTTCTCTAATTATGTGATGAGGATATATTCTTAAATGTAAATAATATTCATCTTTTCCAAGGTGAGTTTCTAAATGTCTATTTACTACCATTCTACAACTTTCTATTGCTAAGTCCCTTATTTGTAAAGCTTCTTTAGAAATTAATCTGTAAACGTGAGTGTATTTTTTTAATCTGTCTCCCATGTGCCATTTTACTATTCGGGGATTTTTAGTCATACGAATATAAGATTTTGCTCTATACTTTGAAGTACGCGTGTAGGGTTTGTCTAACCTTCGATATGCTGAAAATCGCCTTGTTTTTGCCATAATAAAAACAAACTTACATTCCGTTTATAAAGTTTTTGAATCGCATTCAATATGTTTAAATTGCGTTATGAATAAAAGACAACGAAACATTTATATATTATTTCTCTAATTATTAGGTTATCAAATTTTAATTTAAACACGAGGTGGATATAATGAAACAAAAATCAAAGAATTTTGGCGTTCATAAAATGAACAATAAAAAAGGTAGTTTAGAACTTTCTGTTAATGCAATTGTAATATTAATTATTGCTCTGGCAATTTTAGGATTAGTTATTGGTTTTGCTGTTAGTAAATTTAGAGATGTTTCTGGACAAATTGGTACTAGCGAAGAAACTCCTGAAGCTACATCTGCTCAACCTATTATGTTACCTAATGGTGTTAATACTTTAAATTTAGAAAAGAATAAAGTTAAAACTATGGCAATTAGTGTTTATAATGGGGGAACATCTGGCGTTGTCATTAATAGTTCATCTATAAATTTTATCTGTGCACCAACAAATCTTGCAGACGGCACTTTTACTGCACCTGAAATGACTATTGAAGCAGGACAAGTTAAAGAGATTCCAATTAGAGTTAAAGTTAGTGGTACTGAAGCTGTTGGTCAAAGATCTTGCACTATGAGTATTGGTGATGCTACTGATGCAATTAATAAGGGTGTTGTAACTCAAACAGTTTTTGTTGATATTAATTAAGGGGTGAAATTATGTTTAATAAAAAGAAAAAAAAGAGAAAGTTAAACACAGCTCAAGAATTTGAAATCTTTAAACTTGTTCTTAACAAGTTTTTATGGATTGGGTTTATTTTAATGATTTATGGTGTTTACAAATCTGCAATAGTTTATGATGTTTTTGAGGGCATCTTGTGGATGATTGGAGGCGTTGTATTGTTATTATTATTGGTTCGTATTCTTGTTAAAGGCTATGAAATTAAGAAATTAAGATAAATTTTTTTATTTTTTTTTTAACAAAGTTTACACAACATCACTTTGTTCTGAGTATGCTAAAGCATGCAACATCACTTTGTTCTGAGCATAAACTTTTTAACAAAGTTTATATATTAGTTCTATAAGTATATTCTTAACACATTTAAGAGGTAACTATAATGAATAAAAAAGCTAGTTTAGAACTTTCTGTTAATGCTATTGTTATATTAATTATTGCTTTGGCTGTTTTGGGTTTAGTTATTGGTTTTGCTGTTAGTAAATTTAGAGATGTTTCTTCTCAATTAACTATTTCAGAAACAACGCCAGAACCTAATTCGGCTCAACCAATCACTCTTCCCGGTGGAAGAAATACTTTAAAATTAAGTAAAAAAACTGAAACTTTGATGGAGATTAAAATTTATAATCCTTCAGCCAGTTCTATTAGTACTAGTGGTGTTTTTTCTAGTGCTGCTTGTAGCGATATGTATACTGGACAAAACGATGATTGTGATACTGATTTTGACTGTACAAATGGCGCTACTGAAGTTAGTGTTGCGGGATTATCTTTTCAATTAAATCCTTGTACGGGTGGTCAATCAAATACAACCAAGTGCGAAGATATTTCTCTTCCTAACAAAAAAGATATAGATACCTCATCAACAGAAGATTGGGATCCATTAAATAGTAATGACAAACAAGATTTTTGTGAGATTTACAAAGGATGTACTTGGCTTTCTGGAGATTATTGTAAGTCTGGAGGAAATAATGGTCTTTTAACATGTTCGCCTACAGGATTTATTTATGATTTACAAACTGCAGTTAGTAGTGTTGCTCCTGGCGATACTAAAAGTATTCCTACTAGGTTAAAAGTTGATGGTTCATCAATTCCTGGAAAGTATGCTTGTAATATGAAGTTTAGTGATGATGTTAGCAGAACTATTTTTATAGAAGTAGAATAAACATTTGTTTATTTTGCTCAAAAAATTTTATTTTTTGTTTGTAGAATAAATTTTTTATTCTGCTCAAATCTTTTTTTTTAAAACATAAATGTTTTTATATTAGTAATTACGTTTTTTAAAAAGATAGTAATGTTAAGACAAAAATTTAGATTAATAATGGCAGGTAGTGCGCTTTTTGGGGCACTTGCTTCGGCACAAACTGTTGTTGAAGAAAAATCTAGTAAAGACGTTCCAGAATTTAAAATTAAAAATAGGGATACATTAACAGTTAAAGAAAGATTTCAACGTTTATGGTTTAATCTTAAACGTTTACCTGAAACAGTTTCTGAAGACATTCCATTTTTACCATCTGCTTTTGAACGAGAATTAGCTTTACAAATTCAAGAATCTTATGATTCTGTTGACGCTCGTATGTTAGGGTTGGAACATAGTCACTGGGATAGAATTCAACCAGGATACCGTCCTGAATCTGATTTGTTTTTGGATGAAGATAGAGATGCCGCTGAATCTTTATTTAAAGATTGGTTAGAAGGTTCATTATCTGGTTTAAAAAAAGGGATGGCAACAGAAGATGCAATATCAGATATTGCAGGATTATTTAAATGGGAAGTTGAATTATTGGGAGATGAAAATAAAAAACCTAAAGATCCTAAAAGCTTACCCCCTTCTCTTGCTGAAAAAGCCAGAAGGGATGCTTTAGAAGATGAACTCGCAACTCGATATTCTCGTGAAAAGGGTGCGTTTGGAAGAAATTATTCTGCTAAATGTGGAATTAAACTTCGTCCAACCTGGGAAGGGTTTAAAGCAAGTATTTATGGTAAGTTAAGAAACTTTAAAGTATTTGGTGTTAAAGTTGATGAATTAAAAATTGAACAAACTCAAGAAAACGGAGATACTTATTTAAGAGCAAGAGCAAATAAGGCATTAAGTGAAAAATGGTTTATTGAGACAGATACAAGAATTCCTGTAAATGGCGATCAAACTTTTACAACAGGAATTAATTTAATTAGAGAAAAAAGAGGAAAAAGTTCTTTTTCTATCGGTGTTTCGGGAGGTAGTTTTCCAGAAGATGAAGGTAATTGTGGTTCTAATGACTCTTATAAACCGGATGTTAGACTTAATATTAGATATATCAGAAGATTTAAATAACACCTACCCAATTAATTATTATGAATAAAAAAGGTTTGTCTATTGCTATTAATCAAGTAGTTATCATTATTATTTCTTTAGTTATTTTAGGATTAGGTATTACTATTGCATTTAAGGTTGTTAATACCGCAGATTCTCAACTTCCTGCTATTAGTCAACAAACTCAAACTCAATTAGAAAGGGTGTTATCTTCGGGTAAAATAGTTGAAATTCCGTCTAGTACAAAAAGTGGGGGTGCTAAAGACTTAACTATATTTAATTTAGGTATTAAAAATGATCCTTTTGTTACCCAAAATAATAATTCTTTTCAAGTCATAATTTCATTTAATAAAGCCATTAAGCGTACTGGTGCTGAAATTTGTACTACCCAGGCATGTAAACATGGTGCTTTAATAGATGCATTAATAATTCCTGAATTTAATTTATTAGGTTTTAATTCTATTGAACAAACTTTTAATATTAGAGAGAATGAAATTAAAGCTATTAGTTTTGGTGTCCAACCTAAACAAAATGAGTTTTATTCTGGAACTGGCCAGTATTTTTATAATGTGTGTGTTTGTAAGGGTGATGGTGTTGATTACCCTGTTGCATGCACTACAGATACAGGAGTTATTGATGAGTGTTCTGCAACCAATTATGCTAATTTAAACAATGCATATGGTTTTGTTACTTTTAGCGTTATTGTTAGGTAAATCCTCGAGACATAATAAAGTTTTTATAAGATTATTTAATAAGTTTAGTTTATGAATCAAGTTTTTGAAACTGCACCTTTTTCTGAGTTTTATTTAACACTTGAGAAAAACGAACAAGAATTTATTGAAAATGTTAAAGACAAACTTGTTGAAAACTTAAATATTGGTAAACCTTTAAAATTTTATTGGCTTCGCGAAAAGAGGTATGAAAACAAAAGATTATATTATATTATTAATATTAAAACGAATCATGCTTTGCTTATAGCTTTTGGTAATAAGAAAGAACAACAAAAATTAATTGACCACATAATCAATAATAAAGAAACTTATTTATCTTTTATAAATTAACGAACTCTTTTTATTTTACCTTCTTTAATGGCTTGTGTACTTGCTTTTATTTGAACTAAAAGGCTATCTGCTACTTTTGCTTTTTTCTTTAACATGTCATACTCTGTTTGTGTTATACATACTTCTGTTGTCATATAAATCAATAAGTGTCACAAATATATAAAACTTGTTATTTTTTGAATTTTGTTACTTTTAGCGTTAATGTTAGAGGAGAACCTGGACCAATTATGGCTGTTTTTAATGAGTTAGGAGAAGTTTTGGATACAATTATAATGATCACTCATGAACAACCATTACATCGATGTATTGGCCCACTCATGGGACCAGATTTAGTTAATAAAATTGGTTTACCGAATCGTTGCGATTATTTAGAGGGGTATTGTATTGATCCTGAAGCAGGAACACTTGAGAAATTATCTCCTAAACGAGTTTATTTAGCTGAATAACATTCAAATTAATTTTTTCAATATTTCTAAAGGGTTTTTTGCTTTAACAATTGCAGATGCTATCAATACCCCTTTTGCACCAAGAGTTCTAGCAACAATAATATCATGTTCTGATTTGATTCCTGCTCCAACTATTAGTGGTATGGTGCCTGAATTCTTTACTGCATGTGCTATTAATTGTGGTTTTGAAGTTACTGAATGAGTTTTACTTCCAATAAATGCAGGTGGTTCTACCCCAATATAATCTGGATTATATTTTTTAACTTTTAGAACTTCTAATGGTGTTGGTACTAATATCATTGTTTGTAGTCCGACTTTTTTACATTTTTTAACTATTGCGCCTATGTTTTTAACATGATGTTCAGAATGATTTATTAGCACACCTTTTGCCCCATTTTGTTTCATGTTTTCAGCAAGAATCCAGCCAGTATTTGGACCATATTCAACGCTATCAACGTGTTGTACCCAAACGGGTTTTCTTACTTTCTTACTTAAATGAACGTCTCCTGGTTGTAAACAGAAGGTTAAATCGCATTTTGCTTTTTGTAAAGATTTCATTAGCTTTAATGATTTTAATCCAGAACTTTGTTTATATGTTTTAAAATTTACAAAAAATTTCATACTCAAAAAACCTCCAGTTTTTTGGTCAGAATTTTAATAATTAACAATTTCATTTTTTTATTCTTTCTTTTATTTCGTTTTCTAGTACTTCTTTTGGAACTATTCCAACAAATCGTTCTATCTCTTTTCCTGTTTTATATATTATGAATGTGGGAACTGATACTATTACTTGTTCTGATGCTAATTTAGCATACTTATCTATATTAACTCTTCCAAATTTTACTTTTTTAAACTTTTTTTCAAGTTCTTCAAATATTTTGGACATTGGTTTACAAGGTTTACACCATTCTGTCCAGAACTCAATTACTGTGTTTCCGGTTTTTATTTTACTTTTGAATTTTCCGGGGGTTAAGTTTTCCATTTTGTTTAGGGGGCATTATTTTACTTGGTATCAAATACCTTTTTGTTTTTCCTAAATCTGTAAATTGTCCTGCTTCTTTTTTTAGTTTAGATGAAGCAGTTTTATCAAATGCCATTACTTCTGTTCGACATCCTTGATGTTTTACATATTCTAATAACTCTTTAAAATCACCATCTCCTGAAACTAAAATTATGACATCTACTTTATTTGCCATTTTTAGAACGTCCATTGCTATTCCAACATCCCAATCTCCTTTTTTTGCTCCACCATAAAATATTTGTAAGTCTTTTAGTTTAACTTCGTAACCTATTCGGGATAGTGCTTCGTGAAATTCTTCTTCTTTGCCAACGTCTGCTGAAATTGCGTATGCAAATGCTCTTACTAATTGTCTTCCTGCCACTCCATCAGATAATATTTTTGCAAAGTTTACTTTAGAATGAAATAATTGTTTTGCTGAATAATACATATTTTGTACATCTACAAATACTGCTACTCGTTGGTTTTTATGTTGTGCCATACTTTATTTTATAACTTTAAATATATAAATGATTCGTTTTAAAGAAAGCTTTAACAATATTTTAGTAGGATGTTGTAGAATAATAAACTACACATCTTTAAATAGCATGTTGAATTCTTTTTATTTTAATGAGTGAATTAACTGATGAACTTGATGCTGTTGAACATGCAATTAGAAATATTTCTGCAACTAAATTCGTTGAAAAAGAATTTGAACCAGATTCTGTTGGGGCTAAACAAGGTTTTGATGTTTCTATGATGTCTACGGAGCCAACTTATGAAAGAGTTTCAGATATTGCTGCTAGAGCGAATGCACAAGCAGTATTACAACATTATTCTACTTCTAGATTTAGGAGTGTAATTCATCTTTGTAGAGTTCATTTAGGTGATAAATCAGGTGAAGAAACTGCTGGTTGGCTTCAGGAGTTAAAAATGGCGCTTTATAGAAATAAAAAAGATCCATCTTCAAATTATCCGCAGTATACCCTTCCAAATTCTGAAGTTAGACTTGGGGCTGTTGAAGAATTGGGGGAACTATTTTTCCGTTCAAATGGGATTGAACCAAGTTTAGATTTGCTTGTTGAAGCAAAAGAAGAAAATGGGGATGAAGAAACAAGAATTGCTGCTGAAAACGCATTAATTAGAGCTTACAATGACCATTCTTTTAGAAATGTTAGAAAAGAGGCAGGTCAAGCTTTAAGGTATTGTGGTCCAAGAATTTTTGTTCATGAAAATAAAGAAAAACTTCTTTTTGCTGCTGCTGCAATAACATTTTTAACTTATATATTAACCAACTAACCACTAAGTTTCATTCTGAGCTTAAATATATTAAACAATATTAACAATATTTAAATACAAGTTCTACAAAATTAATATATGGATAAATTACTTACATATATTAAATCTTGTCGATCTAAGGGATTTAGTGATGACTATATTCGTAGTTCTCTTAAAAAAGCAGGACATCAAGATTTTATTATAAACAGGGCATTGATTAATTCTGGTGGAATGAAAACTCACACTAAGATTAAACGTCCAAAAACTAAAGAGTACCGTTCTAAAAACTTTGGTTTTCCTATGAAATCAGTAATTACAGTTATTGTAGTTTTAGCAGTTATTGTTGCATCGTTAGGTTTGTTTTCAATGAAGAATAATACTGAAGGAAAAGCAGCAGAATTATCTAGAGAAGAAATTGAAGACTTATTAGAATCTACCTCGGTTGTAGATGCTAAAAATCAAATTATTCAAAAACAAATTGAAAAAATTAATGGGTTAGATATTTCAATTGAAGAAAAACAAGAACTAATTAAAATACAAACGTCTCAAATTGATGAATTATTTGAACAAATTCAACAAGACCAACAACTTAATTTAAAGTCTAGTATTGAATTAATTAATTCTATTTTAAATCGTTAGTTATATCCGTAATCTTTTTATACCTTTAAAGTATTAAATATGTATGAAAATTGGATTTTTCCCTTTAGATATTGCGTATAAAGTAATAGCTGATAAGCCGACTATTTATTTAATTGGTAAAACCGATAAAGGTGAAAAGGTTTGTTTGATTGATTCTAGTTTCAAACCATACTTTTATGCTGAAGTGGATAATATTGGAATTGTTGATAAAATTTCAAAACTTTCTTTTGAGGATGAAGGCAGAACTATTAAAGTTATTAATGTTAAAGAGGTAGAGAAAAACATTTTAGGACAAAAAAAATCATTAATTAAGATTACGTGTCAATTCCCAAAAGATATTTCAAAAATAAGAGATGCCATTAAAGATGCAACATTAAATACTTTTGAATATGATATTCCATTTACAAATAAGTATTTATTAGATCATGACATTACTCCTTTAAATAGGTTAGATGTTGAAGTTAAAAAGAGTTCATTTAGTCTTAACATTCCTTGTTTTGAAATTAAATCTTTTGAAACTACCGAGACTCAATTAGAAGATTTAAATGTTCTTGCAGTTGATATTGAAACTTATAACCCGTTAGGGAAAAGGTTTATTCCTGAAGAACAACCTATTTTAATGATTGCTTTATATTCTAAAAATTTTAAAAAAGTTATTACTTGGAAAAAGTTTAAAGATAATAAAAACGTTGAATTTGTTGATAATGAAGCGGATTTACTTCGACGCTTTCAAGAAGTTGTTAAGGAATTAAATCCAGACATCATTACTGGTTATTATTCTGATGGTTTTGATTTTCCTTATATTAGTACTAGAGCTAAACAGCATAAAATCAAATTAAGATTGGGTATTGACAATTCTGAATTAATGGTTAGGGATAGTAAAGCAAGTATTTTTGGTATTGCTCACATTGACGTTTTTAATTTTATTAAGAGAGTTATGGGAAGGACTTTAGAGACTGATAGTTTTAGTTTAAATGATGTTGCTTTTGAGATATTAAATGAAAAAAAGCATGATGTTGATATTGATAATTTGGCAGATGTTTGGGATAATAATCCCGAACAATTATCTGTTTTTGCAAAATACAATTTACAAGATGCAAAATTAACTTTTGATTTATTTAATAAAGTTTTTTTTAATATTGCGGAGATGGTTAAAATTACTAATCTTACCCCTTATGATGTTAATAGAAAGGGTTTTTCTCAATTAGTTGAGGCATTTATTATTAAGCAAACAAAAGAATTTAATGAAATAATTTTGAACAAACCAAAATATAATGAGGTTGTAGGTAGAAAAGATGTTAAGTTTAAAGGGGCTTTTGTTTTTGAACCAAAACCGGGATTGTATGATGATATTGTTATTTTTGATTTTAGAAGCTTGTATCCAACAATTATTACTTCGCATAATATTTCTCCAAGTTCTTTAAATTGTACTTGTTGTAAAGACCATTCCAATCAAAATCCAGATAATAAAGATATTTGGTTTTGTAATAACCGCATAGGTTTTATTTCTAAGATTTTAGAAAACCTTGTTCGTAGAAGAATGAGAATTAAAGAATTATTAAAACAAAATAAGGACGACATTTTATTAAAAGCAAGAGTTGGGTCTCTTAAACTATTATCTAATTCATTTTATGGTTATCTTGGTTTTTTTGGTGCTAGGTGGTATTGTTTGGAATGTGCTGAAACAGTTACTGCTTTTGGTCGGCATTATATTAAAAAAGTTATTGATGAAGCAACTAATAATGGATTTAAAATCATTTATTCAGATACAGATTCTATTTTTATAACACTTGATGGAAAATCAAAAGAATCTGCAATTAAATTAGTAGATAATATTAATGCTGAACTTCCCGAATTAATGGAATTAGAATATGAAGGATATTATCCTCGAGGAATCTTTGTTTCAGCTAAACAAGGCATATCTGGTGCAAAAAAGCGTTATGCACTTTTAAATGAAAAAAGAGCTCTTAAAATTACTGGTTTTGAGGCAGTTAGACGAAATGTTTCAAATATTGCTAAAACTACTCAAAAAAATATTTTAAAAATAGTTCTTGAAAAAAATGATAAGGATAAGGCGTTAGAATATATCAAAAAAGTATTGACTGATTTAAGAGAGAAAAAAATAAAAAATAAAGATGTCACTATTTATACTAGATTATCTAAAGAATTAGATGAGTATGATAATGTTGGCCCGCATGTTGCTGTTGCTAAAAGAATGAAAGAACAGGGAAGTGATGTTGGTGCAGGTACCTTGGTTGAATATATTATTACTGAAGTAAAAGGAATTATTCGAGAAAAAGCACGTATTCCAAAAGAAATAAAACAAGGAGAGTATGATGCAGAGTATTATATTAACAATCAAGTAGTTCCTGCTGTTGAAAAAATATTTGAAGTTTTAGGTTTTAACAAGGAAGATATCCTTTCAGATAACAAACAAGAAAATTTAACTAAATTTTTTAAATAATCTTAAAATATGTGCATGAATAAACTAAAACTTTTTAAATAATTACTCGTATTTCAATCTTATGTATGATTTTAAAGACGTAGAAGAAAAAACATTGAAGTTTTGGAAAGATAAAGATATTCATAATAAAATTAATAAAAAAAATAAAGGTGGTGAAAAATTTTATTTTTTACAAGGTCCACCTTATACCTCTGGCAGGTTACATATTGGTCATGCTTGGAATAATTCTATGAAAGATATGATTTTAAGGTTTAAACGATTAAAAGGGTTTGATGTATGGGATCGCGCAGGCTATGACATGCATGGATTGCCTACTGAAAATAAAGTTCAAAAAAAGTTTGAGTTAAAAACTAAAGAAGATATTATTAAATTTGGGTTAGATAAATTTATTCAAGAATGTAGACTCTTTTCTGAAACTAATGCTAAACAAATGAATGAAGATTTGTTAAGATTAGGAATTTGGATGGATTATGAACACGCTTATTGGCCTATTAAGAACGAATTTATTGAGGGAGAATGGTTTTTAATTAAAAAAGCATATGAACAAGATAGATTATATAAAGGGAAAAAAGTTATGACTTGGTGTAAGAATTGTGAAACTGCACTTGCTAAACACGAATTAGAATATGAAAATGTTACAGATAACTCTATTTTTCTTAAGTTTAAATTAGAAAACACTGATAATGATTATTTAATTATTTGGACTACTACTCCTTGGACTATTCCGTTTAATATGGGCATAATGGTTAATCCTGAAGTAGATTATGTCAAAGTAAAAGTAGAGGGAGAATTTTGGATTCTTGCTAAAGATTTAGCTGAACAAGTTATAAATAAAGTTTTAGATAAAGAATTCGAGATTGTTGAAGAATTTAAAGGAACTGAATTAGAAGGGAAACATTACATTCATCCTTTAAGTGAAGATATTCCTTTTGATGAAGTTAAAACTGATAATATGCATTCTGTTGTTTTAAGTAAAGAATATGTTGATACTTTGTCAGGCAGTGGATTAGTTCATATGGGTACTGGTTGTGGTCCTGAAGATTATGAAGTTGGTTTAAAAAATGGTATTAATCCTTTTAATAAATTAAATGAACGCGGGGAATATATGGATATGGGTCCTTATACTGGTTTAACTGCTAAACAAGATGATAAAAAATTAATTGAAATTTTTAAAGAAAAAGGTTTTTTATTAGCTGTTACCCCTGTTGATCATGAATATCCTTTTTGTTGGAGATGTCATAAACCAATTATCTTTCGTGCAACTGAACAATGGTTTATGAAGACTGAAGATTTAAAGAAACAAATTCTTAAATTTAATAATGATGTTAATTGGGTTCCTGAAGAGAGCAATAACAATTTTAAGTTATGGGTTGAAAATTTAAAAGATAATTCTATTACTAGACAACGATTTTGGGGTTGTCCAGTTCCGATTTGGGAATGTGAATGCGGAAAGATTGAAGTTATTGGTTCTGCTAAAGAATTAAAAGAAAAAACTACTAGTGAACTTCCTAAAGACTTTCACAAACCCTACATTGATGAGATTAAAATTAAATGTGAATGTGGAAAAGAAATGCAAAGAGTTCCTGATGTTTTAGACGTTTGGATTGATTCTGGAACTGTTTCATGGAATTGTTTGGAATATCCTCAACGTGATGATTTATTAAAAGAATTGTTTCCTGCAGATTTAGTTCTTGAAGGTACTGAACAAACACGTTTATGGTTTACTATGTTACAATTTGGGTCTATAATTGCGTTTAACAAGTCTGCTTACAAAAATGTTTATACTCATGGTATGATTTTAGATTATCAAGGAACTAAAATGTCCAAATCAGTAGGAAATATAATTTCTCCTTATGAAATTATTGATACTTATGGTGCAGACATTCTTAGGTATTATATGTGTCAGACTAGTGCAGGTAAAAATATTAATTTTAATTGGGATGCAATTAAATTAAAACAAAGAAACTTAAATGTTCTTTGGAATATTAAAAATTATGTTTTAGAATTAGATAATGAATTAAACGAAGAAGTGTCAAAAAAAGGTATTGAAGAAAAATATATGCTTTCTAAACTTAATTCAACTATTAAAAGTGTTGAAGAAAAGTTTGATAAGTACAAACTTGATGAAACAATTGGTGATGTTGAAAACTTATTTCTTGAATTATCTAGGACTTACATCAAGCTTATTAGAGAAAAAGGCGCATTAGGTAATAAAGGAGATAAAAAGTTAATTTTAGAAACTATCAAGACTTGTTTGCTTGAAATATTAAAAATGCTTTCAACTATAACTCCTTTTGTTGCAGAAGAAATGTATCAAGAATTAAAACAATTATTTGGAACAGATGAAGAAAGTGTCCATTTACTTTCTTGGCCAAAATTTAATCAAAGTTTAATTAATGAAGAACTTGAAAAAAATATAGCATTTGCACAACAAATTATTCAGTCTTCTTTAGCTGCTAGAGAAAAAGCCCAAATTAGCTTAAGATGGCCTGTTAAAGAGATAATAATCCATACAGAACATGCAGGCATAGAAAATTGTGTTAAAGAGTTAGAGAGCATTATTAAACAACAAATTAATGTTAAAGATATTCAAATTAATAAAAATGTTGATTTAGATTATGAACTAAAAATTAATTATAAAACTGCAGGTAAAAAGTTTGGTGCTGATCTTCCAAAAGTAATTGCTAAACTTGCTGAATTAAATGGTAATGATGTTCATGCTCATTTAAAAAAAGAGGGCAAATTTATTGAAAAGATTAATAATCAAGAATTTGAACTTACAATGGAAGAATTAGTTTTTGAAAAAAAAGTACCTGATAATTTTAAAGTTGTTGAATTTGCTAATGGTACTGTTTTTCTTAATACTGAGAAAGATAAAAAGCTTGAAACAGAGGGTTTTGCTCGTGAAATTATGAGACATGTTCAACAATTACGAAAAGATGCGGGCTTAGAAAAGAAAAACTTAATAAAGCTCCACATACAAACCGATTTTAAAGACATTGAATTATACTCTGAGCATATTAAGGACAAATGTGGTGTTTCAGGAATTACAATCTCTAATGTTGAATCAGAAATGAATAAACAAGGCGAAATAGACATAAAAAACAAAAAATTTACTGTTTATTTTAGAAAAGAGTGAGGAAATTAAAAAATGTTTAAAACAATAAAAAGAAAGGTATTAACTAAAATTATTTATTCTGCTTCCCGTAAAGCAGGAAACAAAAGCTTGATCAATATAATGAGTGGCTTAAAAAGAATTTCTAGAATTGAAGATAAAATTAAATTAGATTTTATAATTAAACTTATGAAAGATAATCATCCTATGGTTGGTTTTATTAAAAAACTTACAACTCAAAGAGATAAAAAAAGCATTACTAAATTTATGGAAAATCTTATTTTTAAAGGATTATTAGAAGGGGTTAAAATTAGGGATGCAGCTCTTAAAAACGGCGAAGGCGTTCCTGTTTCTTTGTTAATTTCTCCCTCTATGAGATGTAATATTAGTTGTAAAGGTTGTTATGCTCATGAGTATAGCAAATCAGATGATTTACCTTTTGAATTATTAGATAAAATATTAAATGAAGGTAGAGAATTAGGTATTGCTTTTTATACGATTCTTGGCGGAGAACCGTTTATTAGAAAAGATCTTTTTGATTTATTTAAAAAACACAAAGACCTTTATTTTCATGTTTATACAAACGGTACTTTAATTACTGAAGAAGTTTGTAAAAAAATTAAAAAATTAGGTAATATCTTATTAGAAATCAGTGTTGAAGGTTTTGAAAAAGAAACTGATGAACGTAGAGGAAAAGGTATTTATGCTAAAGTTATGAAATCAATGGATTTATTAAACAAATATGGAATTCCATTTGGTTGTTCTGTTTGTGTTACTAACAAAAATGTTGATTTAGTTTTTAGTAATGAATTTATTGATTTTCTAATTGCTAAAGGTGCTTTAATTGTTTGGTATTTTCTTTACATGCCAGTTCATGCAAAGCCAGATTTGAGTTTAATGCCAACTCCTGAACAAAGAAAAAGAATGTTAGATCGTGGAAAAGATATTAGAAAAAATAAAGAAATTTTTATTGTTGATTTTTGGAATGACGCCCCTTTTGTTGGAGGATGTATTGCGGGTAAGCATTATGCGCATATTAATTCTGAAGGTTGGGTTGAACCCTGCATTTTTACGCATTTTTCCGATGGTAATATCAAGGATAAATCTTTAAAAGAATGTTTTAACTCTCCTTATTTTAAGGCATTAAGGTCTAAACAACCGTATAATGATAATTTGTACTTACCTTGTCAATGGATTGATAATCCTGAGGTTAGTAGAGATATGCATAAAGAATTTAAGCTTCATGCTACTCATAAGGGCGCAGATGACATTTTAAAAGATGAAAAGGTTATGAAAGATATTGATAAATACGCAAAAGGTGTATCTGACGTTTTCAGTGAAGAATGGAAAAAGCGTAAAGTAGAGATTGATGTTAAAGCAAAAGAACTGGCTAAAAGAAAAGCTGATGCTAAATCTAAAAAGAAAAAATAGTTTTTTTTTATTTTCTTATTTTCTTTTATAAAATTTTATTTCAATAGATTTCATTAAATGATCCATAACTTCTATGGCTACTGCGGTATCTGGATGAACATTACTTGATGTTTGTTTCATCCAAGCATATGATGAATCATATTCTTTAGATAAAACCATTATTGAACGTACAACTCTATTAACAATTTGTCTTCCTAATTGGTTTTGTTTTTCAGGAGGGAGCGCATCCCACAATCTTTGTTTAAAAATTAGTTCTTGAGCTCTAGGATGTATATGTATATGTTTTAAATTCATCCCCACTGTTGAATAATCAAATCGTCTATTTTTAGTTCCAATTACTTGATCTCCCGACTTTACTGATTGAATAGTTAAATTCAACCAAAGTTTTTCTGTTTCAAAAAATAGAAATGCACATTCATCTGTCCAATTATCTGCTGCCAAAAACAAATCTTGAATCCCTTCTTTTAATGTTCTTAGAATTGCATAAGGTTCTGTGCTTTGATATAACCTAGAAACATCAACAAAATCAAACCAATTTAGAGATTTGCATTCAGTATCAACTACACTATCAATCATAAATTTACGAACAACATAGTGCTATTAAAGTTAATGGTTGTTTCACGCCTGTCTCAATTAATCTTGATCGTACAGGGGATAAAAATCAGATGTTGCTGTAACTGCTTAATCAACAAGTCACTTCTTTTGCGCAATTAAATTAGAAATCTCATGAGTATGTGTTGGTCCATCTCCATGTTTTTCAGATTTAGAATATTCCTCATAAGAAACAGTATGCCAATCAGAATACAGATTAGATAGTTCTTCATTATCAAATTGGTATTTATTTTTGTTTCCTTTTCCTTTCCTAAAAACACCAATCCAATTATGACCATTGTTTTTAGTTTTTTCTTTCATATTTTTTACTAAATCATATACTTTTTTCTTCTCTAAGAAATGTATGGAAAATAATCCACAAATAGCATCATATTTAGTGGTAATTTTATAATCCTTTAAATCTTTTACAAAAGAATTTATTTTTAGATTTGATTTTTTTGCATAATCATCTAATTTTGCAATTCCCGTTTCTGCAATATCCATGGCGGTTACTTTATGACCTTTACTTGCCAAATACAATGCCACTCTTCCCGTACCACAACCAAGGTCAAGAATTTTAGAATTCCTTTTTAATAAACTTTCAAAATAGATTAATCTTTTCCCTGGTTTTAACGTCCAATATGATCCTTTTGTTTTTGCATACTCTTTTTCAAAATGAGATTTGGTTGATTTAGGTTTAACCATACTAAATATTAAAAATTATTGATTTAATAAAACTTTCTAAATAACCCCGTTAATCGTTCTCAGAACCTGCAGAACCTTTCTTTAATCTTTTTTCATATTTTTCAATAACTTGGTGTACTGCATCTTCCAAATCAATATCAAATGTATTTGCAATTGTAATCAAAGAATATAAAACATCCCCTAATTCAGATTTTAAGTCTTCTCCGCATTCTATTGGCTTTCTTCCATAATTACTCATCTTAAGAATTTCTTTTGCAACTTCACCAAGTTCAGACATAGCATCTAAGACTCTATGTTCTGCTGGCGGCTCCAAATCATTTTCTTTACAAAACTTTTTAATTTTTCTTTGAATTTCTTTCATAATATTAAGTATTAATGATGATTATAAAAATGTATTGTTGTATTGCTTAAGCA
Organism: uncultured Methanosarcinales archaeon; assembly: GCA_964427985.1. Classification (GTDB taxonomy): domain Archaea; phylum Nanobdellota; class Nanobdellia; order Woesearchaeales; family JABIAG01; genus JABIAG01. Next base: position 17,868 of record CAYRWJ010000004.1, on the reverse strand, counting down.
TAGTATTACGCAGGGATACTTTCCAAAAATATTATATACTTGGATAATATTTTAACTGCATGGGTAATGTAAAAACAAAGTTAGAAAAAGAAATCTTAGAGATTGTTAATCGTGAAACTAAAGCTTGGGATACCCAAAACGTTGAACTTTTATTATCAATTTTTCATCCAGATTTTGTTTGGGTGTGGCCGAAAGATAATAAATCACACAATCCCATAAGTTGGAAAATTGATCTCGGAAAATTTAATAATACAAGATGGGGTAAAATATATGCTGATTTATTCTCTAATAATAAATTAAAACATAATAATCGAAATATTAAGAAAATTGAGATTTCTAAAGAAGGTGATGGTGCTTTTGCCGTTGTAGATATAGATACGTTATGGATTCATAAATATGGTAGCAAAAATCATTGGAAAGGAAGAGTCTGTAAGGTATATGCAAAAGTTGGAAAAGAATGGAAACTTACGATGCATACTGGTGTTTTAATATATTAAACGTGCTTATATTACATTTAACTTCTATTAAGAGAAATATTTATATAATAAGTTATTATACTAATTGATATGAAAGGAATGCCTAATAGTATGTATGATGGAATTGTAAGAAGAATGTGCGAAATGGGAGCCAAAGCAAAAACACCATATGAACCATCAGTTCCAACGGGAAGTGGGTTAGTTAGGGGTCGTAATCCTTTACCACACGGAAGATCAGAGTGGCCAGAAGGAGATTTAGGATTATTATATGGTCTAGGAAGCGCAGTTATTCTTGCAGCTGAAAAAATGGTTGGATCTCGAAAATGGAGTAGAAGACGGCCTAGTAGAAGGTTATAAATCTTTTTTTCTTGTAAATCAATTCTCAGTACTTAAATCCAAAAACATTTCGATATGTTTTATATCTGTATCATAAAATATATCTCCTCTTTGCTTGAAACCAAATTTAGCATAGAAGTTTAAAAGATAATATTGTGCATGCATATATATTTCTTTTACACGTTTTTCTTTGCCATATTGCACTAAAAATTTCATTAACTTAATTCCTAACCCTTTGCCTCTAACTTCATCTAAAATAGCAATTCTTTCTAATTTCATTTTATTATCAACATATCTTATCCTTGCTGTTCCCGCAGGTTTATTATTATAATAAAGAATTGCATGTTCTGAAGAAGTATCTAATCCATCTTTTTCTCTATCAATAGAAATATTTTGTCCTTTTACAAATACCTCTTCTCGAATTTTTAGTGCTTCATCAATTTCAGTTTGGTTTTTTGCAATATGAATTTCTAACATATTTTTTATTATACTTGCTCATTAATAAATATTTCTTAGATTTATGAAAATTTACATTTAACATCCACTAATCATAATATTATGCATCAACTTCGCAAAACAACAAAATTTAAATAGCAGTAACTAAACTATTTAATCAATGGCTAAACTAATAAGTCGAGATACTCCTCTTGCGGAAATTACTTTAAGAAAGTATGAGAAACCTGGTAATTTAGATCAGAGAGAGTTAGTAAGAAAATTATGTTTATCAACAGGGTTATTACAACCGGGTGATTCAAGAGATGTTGTTGTGGATATATTACATGTTTTGATTTCTATGCAAAAACAAAAGAAAATGCTTAATTCTGAAGAGATTCGTTATGAAGTTACTAAGAATAGAAAACGACGTAAACTTCCAATGTTAGGTATTGCTTCTTCTAATGTTCGTAGGCAATTATTAAGATTACGAGATATGTTTTTAGTTGAAAAAGTAGCTAATACTTATCGTATTAATGAAAATGCTTCTTTAAAAGATATTTTTACTGAAAAAATTGAAAAATATTATTTAACTAGTATTAAAGATAGAGTTAAAGAGTACTTTCAGGCATTAGATGAGTAAACTAATGTTCTAAACAAAAAGATTTATATACATAACCAACTATAGTTCATATATAATGACCACTACCACAATACAATTAGATAAATCGATTGTAAACAATTTAAAAAAGATTAAAGAATATCCTCGTCAAACATATAACGAACTAATTAAAAACATGACTGAAGTTTTTAAAAATATTAAAAAAAGCAATCAATATGATGAATTTTTACATAAAATTCAACAAACTAAAATGAAAGAATTATGGGATAATAAAGAGGATGAGGTATGGGAAAATGCTTAATTCGGGTGATGTTGTTTTAGCTAAATTACAATTTACAGATACATTTGAAATTAAAACTAGACCTGCGTTAGTCCTTTTTGAAGAATATGGAAATATCGTTCTTGCGGGAATAACCAGCAACATAAATATGCAAGGCATTCCTTTAACTAAAAAAGAAGGCGCAATAAAAGATAGTGTTATTAAATTAAATTATATTTTTACAATTTCAAAATTAATGATTAAAAAGTCTTTATTTTCTTTATCTAAAGAAAAAAAGAAATTTGTTTTTTCTGAATTATTAAAAAAATTAAATGCCTTTGACAATGAATGAAATTTATTCTCCTTCTGAAGATTCTGAACTTATTAGAAAGCATATTAAAGAGTTTGCTAAAGGCATTGTTTTAGATATGGGTACTGGGTCAGGTATTTTGGCTAAAGAGGCTTTAAAATATACTAAAACTGTTTATTCTGCGGATATTAATCCTGATGCTAAACAGGTTAAAGGTGTTAAATTTATTGAGTCTGATTTGTTTAGTAATATTGATTTGAAATTTAATCTTATTCTTTTTAATGCACCTTATCTCCCAGATGATGAAGGAATTAATGATATCGCATTATATGGTGGAAAAAAAAGTTATGAAACAATTTTTAGGTTTTTACGTCAAGCTAAAAACTTTCTTAAACCAAATGGCAAGATTTTATTAGTATTTTCTTCTTTTACTAATAAAGAAAAAGTTGATAACTTTTTAACTAAGAATAGTTGGAAGTTTAAAGAAGTTGATAAAATTCATATTAGTTTTGAAGATATTGTTCTTTATGAAATTAAAAAGGTCCCCTAGGATCTGTGCGTAGTTGATTTTGTCTCCACATATCATATGCAGTTGGTTCTCTTTCAGGAATTGATAAAGGTGATATTGTTACTCTTTGCCTGGGAGGTATCGGTTTTGGTTCTACTGGTGTCCAATCTGGTCGAGTTAAACTTATTTCATAATTTCCTCCAAGTTTATTCATTACAACGACAATTGGTCCCCAATTGTGTTTGCCAACAAATTGTACTTGTTCAGCAATAACATTCGCTTCTGTTTTTCCCAACAACTTTGCTAAATGTTCATATGCTGATTCTGCAAAATCAAATGTTGTTTTAGAACTTGAACGCAAAATCCCAAATGTTCTTATAGATTGATAACCACTATATCCCTCCCTAGTTACGAGGCCATATTCTCCAGTTCTTCTGTCTAATAATGCGTTTAATGTTCTTCGCAACATTATATTTTCTTCAGGTAAATCTTCCACTGATACTTGTCTTAATTGTAAATCAGTTAACCAATAATCTAATTCGGGGCCTTCAACATCTGCTAATCTAACATCCATAAGATGTCCCACCGAGTCTTCATCTTTATCTCTCACTTTCTTAAAATGTACAGAAACTTGTTTTGATTTATCACCCAAATAAATTATTCCTGTTAAATCTCGCTCACATCCTAAAGAGAAACCACGCTCTAAAGAATTTCCAAAAAAACGAATTACTTGTTCTGCTGCGTTTTGCATAATTGGTCTCATCTTTTGGGTTCCTCTTAAAAAGGTCATTTCAAAATTATCCAAGTTTTCAGAACCAGTTCTTAGAACATATCTCTCTATTTCATCAGTTAATAATCTTCCAACACTTGTTCTTACATAAGATTTAAGTAGAGGATTAAGAGAATCTAAACAATTTAAACTTATTTCATTCATAACCTTAAGAATAAACGATTACTTTTAAATATTATTGAAGAACAACAATCACTTTTCAATAAATCTTTTTTCTTGCCAATTTTCTCTTTGAAATACTGCATTATATTTTTGGTTACCATCATTTGACTGTGACCAATAAAAATTTACGTTAACGATGGGATCTAACTCTCCATCAACCAACCTCATATTTATTTGTATGGGCATATCTTTTCCAATAAATCTTAATAACCGTCTAATTGCTGCTTCTCCACACTGTTCACTTAATTCTCTAGCTGAACATATTGGTCCAAAAGAACGTTCTAATTCAAAATAAGCATCGTGTTTCATAGAATGAGTTATTTCAAATACTCCGATTTGTCCACCTACCAATCTCTTTAATCCTTTACTTAAGACATGTGATGCGTCGTCAATTTTTTCTATTCTTCTAACATTTACTATTTTCACAACAGGGTTAATCTTTGTTTATTTTTAAAGATTATCTAAGAAAAGCTTTTATAATAAAACAATTAAGAAACATTATGAACATTAAAGGCATCACTAATATTAAATTTTTTGCTAAGGGTAAACGAGGTTATGTTTATACTGGTAAGATAAAGAATACCAATATTGCTATTAAGAAAAAAAATCCTAAGTCAAAAGCTAAGAATAGAATAAAGAATGAAATTATTTTTTTAAAAATTCTTAATTTGTATAATATTGGTCCTAAATTACTTAAAAATACTAATTCTTATTTTGTTTATGAATTTCAAGAGGGTATTTATTTTAAAGATGTTTTGAAAGAAAATAATCAAATTAAGACAAATAATATTTTAAAAAAATTGTTCAAACAAGCGTTTGTTTTAGATAAGTTAGGTATTAATAAGGAAGAATTTCACAGACCATTGAAGAATGTTGTTGTAAAAAAGTATAATATTCCTGTATTAATTGATTTTGAAAGATGTCATTATTCTGATAGTCTAAAAAATGTTACCCAACTTGTTCAGTTTATGATGAATAGGAAGTTAGTAAAAAGAACCCCTAGTTTAATTCGTTTATTAAAAAAGTATAAATGTTGTATTTCAAAAGAAACATTTAATAACTTGTTAATTAAAATATTTTAAATGAAGACTAAAAATTTACTTTACACTTCTTTAATTATATTAGTTATCCTGGTTTTATTCTTTTTTATGCCTCTTGGCTTTCAAAGAAATATGTTTGTAGTTTTAGCTGTTTTAGGGGTTATCTTTCTTGCTTTTGGTGTTTGGTTATTAATTAGAACTAGAAAGATGAAAAAGGGTAAGTTAAAGAATTATTTGATAATTACTGGTTGTGCTATGATTGCTCCATTAGTTTTTGCTATATTGCATAATTTATTTTATGGGTTAGGTATTATGTTAGAAAACATTTTATGGTTAAAGTATATTGTGGAGGTATTGAGTGCTGGTTTTTTTATTATAGCATTAATAGTTGCTCCAATAACTTTTTTAGTATTTGCTATCTTTAGTTTGAAAAAGCTTTAAACTTATTTGCTTTTTCCTTTTTTAACTTCTTTTTCTAAGTTTAATTCTTCCAACAGTTCTTTATACCTATTTCTTATAGTTACTTCTGTAACGCCAGCTACATCTGCTACTTCCCTTTGCGTTCGTTTTTCTCCATGTATTAGGGCAGAAACGTATAATGCTGCTGCAGCAATTCCTGTTGGTCCTCTTCCAGAAGTTAATTCTTGTGCTTGTGCTCTTTCTAGAATCTTTATTGATTTAGATTGTGTTTCTGGACTTAGTTTTAATGATGAAGAAAATCTTGCTATGTAATCAACAGGGTTTGAAGGCATTATACTAATTCCTAATTCTCTTGTTACAAATCTGTATGTTCTTCCTATTTCTTTTTTATCTATTCCTGATGCTTCTGATAATTCATCTAGTGTTCTTGGTACTTCATGTCTTCGACATGCAGCATATAATGATCCTGCAACAACACTTTCCATACTTCTTCCTCGTACTAATCCTCTTTGTACGGCTAAAGTGTATATTCTTGCTGCTTCTTCTTCTACTGATGAAGGTAATTTTAAATAAGATGCTACTCTTTTTAATTCTGCTAATGCTAATTTTAAGTTTCTTTCAATAGCTGTAGAAATTCTTGATTGCCATTTTCTTAATCTCATAAACTTACTTCGATTTTTATCTCCAAGTTTGTATACGTCTCCTCTTTGTCCAATTTCTGTTCCTAATCCTCTATCGAATTGGGTATAAGTCATGGGTGCACCAGTTCTTCTTTTTTTAGCTGCATCTTCTGGTTCTGATTCATGCCATTCTTGACCGAAATCAACCATTTTTTCTTCTACTACTAGACCGCAATCTCTACATACAATTTCGCCTTTTTCACGGTTAAGAAATAAGTTTACGCCACCACATTCTGGACATTTTTTTACATAATCTGCCATTTCATCCCCCCAATCAATAACAACCTTTTTATATGATAGCAATAGGCAGTATATAAAGCTTTGCTATTTACAGTGGGGGTGCATTTCCGTTGGTGCACAACGATTAAGAATCTTTTTAAATAATACCACATTAACTTATGTTATGAATGGTTATCTTCGACTTGCTCAACTTGAACGAACTCTTCGAAAACTAAATTTTCACACTTCTGACCCACTTTGGTGGGAAAATAATGCTAAGCTAAAAGAACTTTCTCACTTTGGAGCTTTAATAGCAGCTTATTGGGATAGTCCAAGTAGAGATCAATTTACTAATTTTTTAGAAAAGAAATTAAAAGATCTAACACCAAGCCAGATGGCTACACGCCGTACTTTAGATGTTTTTTTAAGAAAACAAACTAGAATGTTTGAATTAAGAACTCGAAATTCTCCACATACAAGTGATTTAATTGAAGATTTTTTAGGTGTTTGTGCAAATGATAATTATGACGATAGTTGTGGGTATGTTGCTGCAATGAATCAAGATTGTGTTTTTGCTGTTGATCAAGCTTATACAAAAACAGTAAAGTTATGGCATACTTTCATGGGTGCTTTAAAACAAACGGCAAGATCTTTAAACCCAACAGGTAATGATTTTCTTCAAAGAGATAGGGCAGAAAGAGCAGCTAGATTCTTTTCAGATCCAGACGTTGTACAACTTGCAAATGACGTTGAACAAGATTCTAGTCTTAGAATATTAGCTGATGCTCCTTCAACACTTTATTCTGAACCGCTTTTAACAGAACTTGTTGACTGTATGACTTATTTGAGATCAAGGGGTCAGGAATCACAGTGTGGTGCAATAGATGCTTGTTTTGCTGAACCTAAAAAAGATATTGGATTTGATTATTCACAATTGTTTTCAGATTTACGAAGAGATGCTAAGGAATAAATACTTCTAATTAATAATATTGTCAAAACATTTATAAACTCCTGTTTACTTTAACACTCATATGATTACTAAAGTAAACGATATTGATTTGAAAGTACTAACTCTTTTTACTGAAGGGTACAATAAAGAATATTACATTAGAGAAGTAGAAAAACTTTTAAAAATAAGTTCTAGAACTGCACTTGTAACCTTAGATAAACTTGAAAAAAAAAGGTATTTTAGAATCTAAAACTAAAGGAAATATTAAACTTTATACTTTAAAAAATTCATCAAAAACAAAAGATTTTCTTATTTTAACTGAACAATATAAAAAAATAATGTTTCTTAATAATTTTCCTCTAATTAGAGAAGTTTTAGAAAAATTAGATAATGAATTAACAGGTTTAATTATCATTTTTGGAAGTTATGCTAAAAACATTCCAAAAAATGATTCTGACCTTGACTTATTTATTATTGGTAAATTTGATGAAACAAAAATTAAAAAAATTGGAAAAAAATATGGAATTGAAATAAACATTAAGAGTTATCCTTTAAAAATATTCAAAAACGAACTTAATACAGACATATTATTAAAAGAAATAGTAGAAAATCATATTTTAATAAGAAACATTTACCAATTTGTTAATGAAGTTAAAAAATGGAATTAGAGTGGTGTATGAGTGCCAAATGAAAATTTTAATTTAATAATTAACAACACACCTAAGTTTTTAGTTAAATGTAAAAACATTGTAATTCTTCAAAAAGAAATTAACAAAATCAGAGAACAAATCTTTTAAGATAAAATAAGCTAAATCTTTTTAAAGTTTGAAGCATTATTTATTGTTATGAGTACCTATCTGAGAAGATTTAAACAAGCATTGGTGGGGGATACGTTTAATGATTATGAAACTGCTGCTCATTGTTCAAATTCTGAAGAATTAAAAAATTTATGCCATTTTTATCATGATAGACCAGACTTTGTTGTTAACTTATTATCTCTTTTAAAAGAACAATCAGAAGATTCTGATGTTATTCCTGTTGTTGAAGAACTTACTTCTGAGGATGTTAGATTTTATCTTTTAAGAATGGATGTTCAAGTTGAAGGTCTTAGAGATGATGCTGAAGCTGATTTGGTAGATTTTTGTTCAGTTCCTATTTCCAAAGGAAACCTTGTTGAATATGTTCAAGCACTTGGTAATGATACTGCAATAGAACTTCTTAAAGATGCGGAGGATGACCTAATTTTTAAAGAACTATTTGGTTATTTAAGCAAATGTGCTAGACAATATTTTGTTCCTAAAACATATGACCAACGCATGAATGGAATGGTTAGCACTGCAGGAATTTTATTAAGAATAAACTACTCTGTTTTTTTGGAAGACCATGAAGATGTTTTAGATTTAGTTTTTCATCCCAAACATTTTGGACATTTGTATAATGAAATAGACTTAACCGAGATCTCAAAGAAAATTCAGCAGGCTAAATCTTCAGGTAAAATACCTCAATTAAAAACTATATTAACAAAGGATAAAGGAAGTTTAGTTTCTAAATGTCAACAATTAAGATGATTAATAATCGATTAACTTTAAATATTAGTTAGAATGTTCTATTGTAATATGCCATCGTCGCATAACCTGGTATTGCGCTGATTTCAACAAGTTAAAATGTGTTGAGAGCGTAAGCCTTGAGAATTAATACCAAGAACCAGTATCAAGTTAGCCGGTTTCCGCAAGGATATCCCAGTTCAAATCTGGGCGGTGGCGTCATACTTCTAGTTAAAATCCGTAAAAATGATAACATTTATATAATGCTAACGCTTACCATTAGTAAAATGTATCCGAGTAAAGAAGATAAGGTTTTAGAATTATTTTTTAACGAATCATTTAAGAACTGGCATTTCAAAGATGTTGTTAAAAAAGCAGAGCTAAGTGAACAAAGAGCTAATTTCTGGCTTAAAAAGTTTACTAAAGAGAAAATAATTAAACATGTTAAACCAAAAGGTAAAATGCCCTATTTTATTGGTAATTTTGGCAACCCAGTTTTTGATAATAAAAAAAAGCTTTATGGTTTAAATAAATTATTTAAATCAGGATTGTTAAACAAGTTAAAATCATTAAAAGCTAAGACTGTTGTTATTTTTGGTTCTTTTGGAAGAGGAGAATGGCATTCGGAGAGTGATGTTGATGTTTTTGTTTATGGTGATCCTGAAAATTTAGAATTTGGTTCTATACTTGGTGGAAGAGAGATTCAAGTTCATTCTTTTAGAACAAAAAAAGACATAAAAGATATTCGTTCTGGTTTAATAAATAATGTTATTACTGGTTATTTTGTAAAGGGAAATGTCCATGATTTGGTAGAGGTATCTTCATGAAAATAGAAGAAACATACAATAATTGTGTTACTGATGGAATTATCAAGTTTAGAAAAGATATTGACATTGAATTGATCAAAGCTTTACTTGAAAGTTCTATTGAAGGCAAGAAACGTTTGGAAATGTCTTTGAATAATTATGAAGACAAAACTGGAAATTATAGTTTTTTGTTTACAGAAAAATATGATATTTTAAGAAAACTTATTGACGCTTTTTTGTTATTTGATAAATTAAATTGTTCAAATCATCAATGTACTAATGCTTACCTTTGCACTAAACACAAAAAATTAGAGTTTGATTGGGAAACTTTAGAAACTATGCGCATGGTACGAAATAATGTCAACTACAAAGGACAAATAGTCAAAAAAGAAGTTTGGCAATCATTTAATTTGAAGTTTAATATTTATATTTCTTCACTTATAAATATTGTCAAGAAAAAATTAGATAAAAATTAAGAAAGAATTGTTAATGAAATAAGTAAAGACTAGTGCTTTTCGCCGTTATGTTCCTGAGCGTGGCGGTGGCGTCATACTCTTTTGATACCTTTTGTTGGCGCACATTTAAAAAGTTAGAAAGTAATTAAGAAAAATATTTAATAGCTTCATAAGTAATTAGACCCAATCCCCCTAATGCCCAAAGGGTTGCTATTTCTGCAGGAATTTCACGTACATATGCCATTAAAGGACTTCTTCTTACGAGTTCAGGAATAGCAGGTTCTTCTTTTTTTACCATTTGTACAGAAGCTGAAATCTTCCAACCAGGAAGTAAAGACTTAGCAAGAATTTCTAACATTCCCTCATTTCCTTTTATAACATATGGGTTTCTCATATACTTAAAAAAGCCAATGATATTTATAAAGATACCCCCTAACTAGGACAACATCAAATTACAGAAAAGTTTTTAGGTTATTAAAAGTTAGTTGCGGATATGAACTACGCGTCCGACGCTAGGCGGTGACATCATACTCTTTTAACTCCTAAACCAAACAACTTATTCTTTCTTTATTAAATCAATTAAAAAGCTACTGGCCCTGTTTTTCTTATAATATCTATAAAAGTTAGGTTTTAATACTAGTTTGGTAATTATTCTTTTCTTAATTATTTCAATGTCTTCTTTAACTGGACTTCAATCATTAACTAATTTTTTATCAAACTCAGTAAGATGGATTGTGATGTTTGTAGTAAATCCTCGCTTAACCATTTCTTTTTTTATTAGTTCATGTCTTTTTTTAAGATATTTTAGTTTATTCTTAAAGAATTTAATATGTCCCTTGCCCAAACAGTATCTTTCTGGAATTTCCTCCAAAGTAGGATATTTTTTAACATATCCCAAAAGCATTAATATTTCATCATATTCAGCTATAAGATGTTGATCAGATAATTTTTCAGGATTTATAAGATTTATTCTAACCATTTTAGTTCAAAATAAGTATTGCAAGATTAAGAACTGATGCAAAACTAACCCACAAGATATAAGGTATGAGCAAATAAGCAGAAGTTTTATTTATTTTATAGAAATATATTATTGTTAGTAATATTGCAACCCATAAAAAAATAATTTCTATAAATGCATACAAAGGAGATTTTATTCCAAAGAAAAGTATAGACCATAATGCATTAAGAACTAATTGAATTCCAAATAGTATAAACGCAGATTTATCATATTTTTTTATCCATACTAAATAAAGTGAGATTCCCATCATAAGATAAAGTATTGTCCAAACAGGACCGAATATCCAATTTGGGGGATTGAATGATGGTTTAATTAACGTAACATACCATGTTGAAACAGAACTTACAGTAAATAATCCACCAATAACACTTACTAAAAAAGGTAACAAAATTGAAATAATTAATTTCCAAATATTTTTCATTATAAAATATTGTGGCACCACTACTATTTAAGTTTTTTTAACTTAACCCTTAAATTATTAAACAATTTCCGAACCGTTATAAAAATCTGGGAGATAGGGTCATACTTTTTTGTTACCCTTAACATATCTATACTACAAAAACGTAAATCTTAATAAACTGAAAAGCGTTCTTATTGCTTAATGATACAAGAATTTCCTTTAGATCAAGTAAATCAATTGGTGAAAGATAAGGCAAGAGCTAACTCTGAGCCCGAATGTTTAGTAGAAGCAATGTTACAATCTCAGCATAGAAATCCTAGATTATCAAGAGTAACTTTTAATGTTTATAGAGCATTTGGAGGGACTGATGATATCATCAGCATATTAGCTGTCGCAGAATGTCTTGATCGCTCCTGTGATTACCATACCTGGATGCCAGGATCAGCTGCGGGACCTACGGTGAACTTACGAGCAATTTCATCTCATTTATATCGAGCATTAACACAGGAAATGTTAAAAGAAGCTAATATTCCTGTTGAACAAAAGGACCTCATAAGTCAGAGATTATCAAACACTGTTAAACAATATTTCTGTGGTTGGTTTGGAAGATATATTGATCCAACGCAATCTACTGAGCAATTCAGTTCACTTGGGCAACCATACCAATTTAGTGGATGGCTTGGAGCATATTTAACAGGTAAAGAAATTAATAGCAACTTTGGAACCTTACTACAAATGTGTGTAAATGCCCCAGAACATAAAGCAATAACTGCATTAAGAGCTACTGTTTTCGATGAATTGCCTAAAAACGAATACAGCAAAGTTATATGTGACGAAATTGATGAGCTTATTATTATCTGATGAATTAGATATTCCCTCTATCTTTTTAAACTAAAGTTTTACTGTAACAACAACCCCCTTGCCTGATTTAACGTCTTCTTTGCAAGTAGGAACTTATTTTTTAGTAGAAGGCATTAAGAGTTGATACTTCTTGTAAATCCTTTTTTTAGATAAATAAAAGTATTGATGTAATACATTATGGTGGTGGGGTTATTATTTTTTGTATCCTACGTTGACTGAGAATTATCCGAAAAACTTTTTAATTTTTTTATCTCGTCTTCAACCTCTTTTTTGCAGAAGTCATCAAAAGAGATTTCTGAAGCATTTCGTTTTTTCAGAGGGAATTCTTCATCAAGTTGTCTTTGCTTGCTAAATGAATCTAAGACATTTTGCAAAAACATTATTCGTTCCTTTGACGAATAATTAAGCGCCCCCAACAGTTTAACAAATAAATCACAAGTATTCATGCCGTTCTCACCAATAAATTTAGATAAAGAAAATAAAAAAGAATCAAACTGATGTTTAAACTTTGGTAAAAGAAAGAGTTTACCCATCTTCACACACAACTCAAAATAAATATCTGTTGCATTGAAATTGTGTGTTCTAGTAAAAAATCTGATAAAATGCAAAATTATATACAAAACCTCATCAATGTATTTCTGACAATGACCATTTAATATATGAATACAACCATCCATGTATTTCAAGAAATTTTCTTGGAGTTCAAAATAAGTTCTAGGGTATATTTCTTCTTCTAACTTTTTTTCTTCAATTATATTCAATAACTGATGAAATATACCATAATAATGAACATCCCCCATTCTTTCTTTTTTTGGTAGTTCTTTAAATAATTTCAAAATACAGGGATTAAGTAATGGCAAAAACAAGTGTTTGTCTTCCAAAAACTTTTGAAAGGGTTTATTTTCCTCTGTTGCTAATTCTTTTATTTGAATTACTATGAAAAAACAAATTTCATAATCAAAGAGATTATTTATGCACCAAACAATATCCCTAAATAGCTTATATTTATTCGATTTCACCAGAGCATTGGAAAAAAAGCTTATCAATTCTAGCAAAGATAATACAATTAAAAATGTTGCAAAAGCAACAAGACTAACTAAAAAACCAGTATTGGGAATAATAAAAAACAAAAAGATAATTAAAAAAATTATTGTAACGCCTGCTAACGTTATCAATTTTTTGGTTTTCTGGATTTCATAGTACTTCTTTAGAATTATTTGATAATGCTGTTTGAAAATAGGTTCATAGTTTGGAATACGAGAAGAAATAATAGTGAAGATTACTATTAAAATTGTTACAATTGTCGCAATTACTTGAGCAGCGGCACTAAAAGCATAGCGCATATTATTTGAAAAAGAAGAAACGTCTATTCCTTGCATATTTAACAAAAGTAAAGAAAACAACAAAACTAAAAAGGCAGCATAAATTGAAACAAAAATTGGGTTTCTTAATTTATTGTTCAGTGCGAATAACAAAGCTCTTTGTTTATAAGAAAAGTTCATTAATTTTAGAAAAACAACCGCAGTTAAATAATTTTGTATAGTATAAACGCAAACTCTTCAACTTTATTTTTTATTCAATTTAGATAATGCATTCCTAAAAAGCAATGACCTTAATATAAGTCCAGAAGAACATTCAGAATATAAATTAAATTTGATATAACAGTCAGAATATTTACAATAGTTATTTTAATTTTTTGAAGGTATTAAGAAAAAGGAGTTTTTTGTTAGATTCTATTTTAGAGGTATGAAAAAAACATTATCCCCCTTTTCCTTGTCTAGCTTACTGTTTTTAATCTTAATAAATCATTTGCAAGAACAACCGTAAAGTTTACGAAAAAAATGAAAGGTTTTCAAGAATTAAGAAATGTTTATAAGTATTTGAACATATTTTTATTAAAGTGGGTGAATATGACGTCAAAAAGCAATACCTTAAGAGTTAACACTGAATTATATGATCAATATAGAGACTTTTGTAAAAAAAAAGATGGGATACTTTCCAAACCATTCAAGATAATAACGGAAGAACAGATGAAGGGGGAATCCAGATGAGTAATAAAGAAGCAAAAGCTCGAATTAAGATTAATAAATTATTAGAGGAATCGGGTTGGAGATTTTTTGACGAAGGAGATAAATCTGCAAATATTGTTTTAGAACAAAATGTTAAGATTACTCCAGAACACTTTAATGAATTAGGTGAAAATTTTGAAAAAATTAGAAATGGTTATACGGATTTTACCCTTTTAGATAAACAAGGATTTCCTATTGCAGTTCTTGAAGCTAAATCGGAGGATAAACATCCTTTAGTTGGAAAAGAGCAAGCAAGAACTTATGCTAAAAGCTTAAAAGTTAGATATGTGATTTTATCAAATGGAAATCTTCATTATTTTTGGGATTTAGATATTGGTAATCCTCAAATAATTACTAAATATCCTACTTCAAAAAGTTTAGGAACAAGAAAAGAATATGAACCTAATAAACAAACTTTAATTAACGAAGTTATAGAATCTGATTATGTTGCAATTTCTCAAAAGCCTGATTACAAAACTGATCCAGATTATTTGAATGACGACAAACGAGATTCATTTATAGAAAAAACAGAATTAAAATTTCTAAGACCATATCAATTAAAAGCAATTCACAGTATTCAAAAAGCAGTATCTGAAGATAAAGATAGATTCCTATTTGAAATGGCTACAGGTACTGGGAAAACTTTAATTTCTGCAGGAGTTATAAAATTATTTTTAAGAACAAAGAATGTTAAACGAGTTTTATTTTTAGTTGATAGATTAGAATTAGAAGATCAAGCATATAAAAACTTCGATAAATATTTGAAGAATGATTTTAAAACAGTTATATTTAAAGAAAACAGAGATGATTGGAGAAAGGCAGATATTGTTGTTTCTACAATTCAAACCTTTATGCGTTTTAATAAATATAAGGATTTATTTTCTCCAACTGATTTTGATTTAGTTATTTCTGATGAAGCTCATCGTTCAATTGGGGGGAACAATCGTGCAGTATTTGAATTCTTTTTAGGTTACAAATTAGGTCTAACTGCAACACCAAAAAATTATTTAAAAAATGTTGATATGAATCAATTAATGGGCAATGACCCTAGAAAATTAGAGCAAAGAGAATTACTTGATACTTACAAAACATTTGGTTGTGAGAATAGTGAACCAACTTACCAGTATTCTTTAACTGAAGGTGTAAAAGATGGTTTTTTAATTAACGCGGTGGTTGCAGATGGAAGAACGGATATAACTACTGAATTATTATCAAAAAAAGGATATTCAGTATTAGTTGAAAATGATGATGGTGAAAAAGAAGAACAAACTTTTTTTCATAGACAATTTGAAAGGAAGTTTTTCTCAGAAAAAACTAATTTATCTTTTTGTAAAGCTTTTATAAATAAATCAATAAAAGATCCAATTTCGGAAGAAGTTGGAAAATCTATAATTTTCTGTGTTAGTCAAACACATGCTGCAAAAATTGTAAATATTTTGAATGATTTTGCAATGCAAATGTATCCTGATAAATATAATTCTGATTTTGCAATGCAAGTTAGTTCAGATGTGGATGGTTCACAGCAAAATACAATTAATTTTTCAAATAATAATTTATCAGGAAAAACAAATTTTTTAGAGGGTTATAAATCAAGTAAAACAAGAGTTTGTGTTACTGTTGGTATGATGACAACAGGATATGATTGTCAAGATTTGCTTAATGTGGGGTTATTTCGTCCGATTTTTTCACCTAGTGATTTTATTCAAATCAAAGGTCGAGGTACTCGTAAATTTAATTTTAAATATAAATTCAAAAATGAGTTTGGAGAATGGACAAAAAAATCAATAAAAAAAGAAAAATTCAAATTATTTGATTTTTTTGGAAATTGTGAATATTTTGAAAAAGATTTTCCATATGATGAACAAATAAAACTTCCTGTTGTATCTAAAACTTATGAAGATGATGGTAGAGAAAAACCATTAATTTTAAAAGAAGGATACGAAAATTATAATATTGATAATATTAAAACCTTTAATGAAGCTGAAGTTGGAAAAGAAGGTATGAGAATAGATAGGGAGTTATTTGAAAATTTTAAAAATGATATTAAGAATAATTCTATTGTTAAAAATAAATATGATAAAGGTTTTGTTGGAGAAGCTATTGAATATGTTAAAAAAGAATTATTCAACAAACCTGAAGAATATATTAATTTAGAAAAATTAAGTAAAGCTATCAAATTAGATAGAAGACTTTCTATGCGAGAACTTCTAGCAATGATTTTTGAAAATATTATTCCTAAAAAGAAAACTGATTTATTAGATGATGAAATAGCTAAATTTATTGATTTAAATTCAGAAAATTTAAATTCAAAAAATAAACATAAAACAAGTTTGGAAGATTCAATTCATTTAATTAAACGATTCATGAGAGAATATATTCAAAATGCCACTTTTAGGACAATTATTGATAATGGAGATTTTACAGAACTTGAAACCAATCCCGTATTTTCAATGCAAGATTTAGAAGAATTAGGTGGCTGGAAAGATGATTTAATAAATTATGTTGGGAATTATATTAATTTGAAACCATTTGAGGGAGTTGCATAAAATGTTAGATACAGAAACTAAAAGGCGAATTGATAATGCGAGAGATATTCTTGTTGGAAAGATACCCGATCCAAAATCACAAATTGAGCAAATAACTATAGCTTTAATTTACAAGTTCATGGATGATATGGATAAAAAAGCTGTAGAACTTGGTGGAAAAGCTAAATTTTTTACAGGAGATTATGATAAATATTCTTGGAGCAAATTACTTGATGCTTCTGTTAGTGGAATTGAATTAGTTAATACTTATGGTGAATCAATTGCCAGTATGAATCAAAATCCTAACTTGCCCCAATTATTTAGAGATATTTTCAAAAATGCGTATTTACCTTATCGTGATCCTCAAACTTTAAAGAGTTTTTTAAGAATTATTGATGATTTTAGTTATGATCATTCAGAGAGATTAGGAGATGCTTTTGAATATTTGCTTTCAGTTATGGGGTCTCAGGGAGATGCGGGGCAATTTAGAACTCCTAGACACATTATTGAGTTTATTGTTGGTGTTGTAAATCCTACTATTAATGATACTATTTTTGATCCTGCTTGTGGTACTGCTGGTTTTTTAATTTCAGCATATAAACATATTTTAGAAAAACATATTCAAAATGGTAAAAATTCTTTAACAGGGAGTGAGCGTAAAAAATTAGCTGAGAATATTGTTGGTTATGATATTTCTCCCGATATGGTTAGATTATCTTTAGTTAATTTATATTTACATGGTTTTAAGAATCCCAAAATTTCAGAGTATGATACTTTAACTTCTGATGATAAATGGGATGAAGAATTTGATGTTGCTTTAGCAAATCCTCCATTTATGACTCCAAAAGGAGGAATTCGACCTCACAAACGGTTTGGGGTCACTTCTAATCGTGCAGAGGTTTTATTTGTTGATTACATGGCGGAGCATTTAAATATTGATGGTCGTGGTGGAATTGTTGTTCCTGAAGGAATTATTTTTCAAAGTGG
>CAYRWJ010000003.1:752-42895 GCA_964427985.1 uncultured Methanosarcinales archaeon | reverse complement strand
AACTCTCTAGTAAAAACAGAAACAACAGTATTGGGAGTAGACTGATCATTAAAAGTAGGGGAACTACGTACCAATTTATCTATTTCCGAATTATTAAAACTCATTTCCAAATTATAACAAGTCACAACATAAAAAGTAGTTTTAGGATTAGCTTTAATTGCCCTTCTAAGAACATCAAAACAATGTTCTTGATGATCCCACACATGATTTTTCAAATTTGGATAAACTGCAACAACTCGTGGAAGTTTTGGAGTGTGTTCATACATACATAAACATTTTCTTCCTAAAGCAATATGATTGGGTCCAACACCCTCTTGAATAATAGAACAAGACGCATCAATATAACTTTTACTTCCACTAAACTTCTCAATTTCTTCATCTGAAAAGTTTACTCGCAGAATCTCTTCAGAAAAATTATTAGGAGAAGGAATATCCTGGTGAACAAACACAGGAATTATCATAAAAAAAAAGAAATACTACAATAGATAAAAAGATTTCCACAATCTTATTAAAGCTTTAAAGTATATTATTTAATATGGGGAAAGAAGACAAAAAACTGGATAAAGAAGAAGTATTAGAATTCTATAGCCGTGAAGACGTCCAAAAATCAATAGCAAGAGAATCTAAAGATAAAGAGATAGGAATGAAATATGATTATGGAACCCAATATGGGTATGGAAAACGTCCAGATGTAATAAATAACCCTGCTGATGTTTTAGAATTAGCTAAAAATGGGGCAACATCATTTCATTTTTCAGAAGAAATATGGAAAGACCCACTTCAACTTAATTTAGATTTAAAACAAAAAGAAATGGATGAATTACGAAAAGGATGGGATTTAATTATTGACATTGACACACCATTTTTTGAATACTCAAAAGTTGCATCATCACTAATAATTGAAGCATTAAAGCACCATAAAATAAAATCGATAATGTGTAAATTCTCTGGAAATCATGGGTTTCATATTGGCGTTCCATTTGAAGCATTTCCAAAAAGAACAATGGAACAAGAAGTAAGAACTTGGTTTCCCGAAGGCGCAAGAAGAGTGGCAATGTACCTAAAAGAAATGATAAGAGAACATCTCATCAAAGGATTATTAGAAAAAGGAAGCATAGAAGAAATAGCAAAAAACGTAAATAAGGAAGTAAAAGAATTAATAAAAGAAAAAAAGTTTGACCCTTTTGAAGTTGTAGATGTTGATACAATACTAATATCTTCAAGACATTTATGTAGAATGCCATATTGTTATAATGAAAAATCAGGATTAATATCTGTGGTGATAAAACCAGAAGAAATCAAAAGTTTTAGTAGGGTTGATGCAAAACCAGAAAATGTAAGAAATATTCTAAAATTTTTTGATAGGGAAAACGTAATTCCAAACGAAGCAGAACAATTATTTGTTCAAGCAATGGATTACAAACCCGAAATAAAAGAAGAAGAAGAACTTTTTAAGAAAAAAACAAACTATGAAGATTTACAAGAAGCAGTACCGGAAGACTTATTTCCTCCCTGCATAAAATACATATTAAAAGGATTAGATGATGGTAAAAAAAGAGCTGTTTTTATTTTAATAAATTTTCTTGCAAGCGCAGGTTGGGGTTGGGACCAAATTGAAAAAAGATTAAAAGAATGGAATAAATGCAACAAAGAATCACTAAAAGAAGTTTATTGGAAAGGTCAATTAAAATATACAAAAAAGCATGGGAAAAAATTACCCCCTAATTGCACAAATGAAATGTATTATACTGGAATGAAAATGTGCTTCCCAGATAATTTATGTAGAAAAGTCAAAAATCCCGTAAATTATTCAAGAAGAAGAGTTTTTGCAGGACAAAATAGTAAAAAAAAGAAAAACAATAAAGAAGATAAAAAAAGTTCTTCCTCGGAAAAAGAATAACATTTATACAACGTCACTACGACAACAAAGTCTTTATTCCGAGTATAAAGTTTTGAAAAACTTTATAAAGACATATAAAATTCTTTTTTAAGTATCTGACGATGGATCAGATATCAATCACAAACAGCCTGAAAAGAAAACATTTTCAGTACGAAAGTACTTCTGCAATGTTTTCAATAAAAGGCGATTAAACGCGAATACCGATAGAGGTGGTAGAAGCAACAACAAAAATAAATTTACGAAATGGTAAAAAAAGCAAACCCAAGGCATGGAAGTATGCAATTTTGGCCAAGAAAACGGGCTAAGAAACTTTTAACTAGAGTTAGAAATTGGAGTGGAAAACAAGTAAAACCATTAGGATTTGTCGGGTATAAAATTGGAATGGCTCATATGATGGGTTCTGAACAAAAAGGCAAACTGACATTTAAACATGCAATCCCAGTTACTTTGATTGAATGTCCACCAATAAAAATTCTTTCTGTGCGTTTCTACCAAAAAAATTCAATTCAAACCGAAATTCTTTCACCAAAACTCGATCAAAATTTAAAAAAAAGATTACAATTACCAAAAGATTATTCTAAAAAAATAGATGATATGAAAGATCCATATACCCAAATAAGAATTCTTGCATATACTCAACCAAACTTAACAAGCTTAGGAAAGAAAGTTCCAGACGTATTTGAATTAGCATTAGGTGGAAGTAAAGAAGAACAATTAACCTGGGTAAAAGAAAATTTAGAAAAAGACATCAATATAAAAGACGTATTTGAAGAAAATACATTTATTGACCTACATGCCGTAACAAAAGGAAAAGGTTTTCAAGGAGTAATTAAAAGATTTGGAGTAAACTTAAAATCACATAAATCCGAAAAAGGACAAAGAAGTGTTGGAGCAAGATCTGGTGGTTGGACTTCACAAGCACACATGATGTATCGAGTTGCACAACCAGGTAAGATGGGATTCCATCAAAGAACCGAATACAATAAACAACTTCTAAAAGTAGAAGACAAACTACCTGAAAAAGGATTCAGACATTACGGTAAAATCAAAAATAATTTTGTTATAATAAAAGGAAGCGTTGCAGGATCAAAAAAGAGACCAATCACATTAACAAACGCAATAAGAGCAAAGAAAAAACCAAATACAAAAATTGAACTTAAAAAGTTGATACTATGAAACTAAACATATTAAATTTAAAGGGAGAAAATACAGGAAGCATAGATCTACCTAAACAATTTAGTGAAGAATTACGACCTAGCTTAATCAAAAGAGCGTTTATTGCAGTAAACTCAAAAACTATCCAACCATATGGTTCAAAACCAGATGCAGGTATGAGATCTTCATCCAAAGTATCAAGAAGACGACACAATTACAGAGGAGCTTACGGAATAGGAATATCAAGAGTTCCAAGAAAAGTAATGTCAAGCAGAGGAACAAGATTTAATTGGGTTGGAGCAACTGCCCCAGGAACAGTTGGTGGACGAAAAGCACATTCTCCAAAAGCAGAAAAAATCATAATCAAAAATATTAACAGAAAAGAAAGAAGAAAAGCAATCAGATGCGCACTATCCGCAACACTAATGAAAGACGTGGTAGCAACAAAACATCAAGTACCAAAAGATTATCCATTCATAGTAGAAAACGAAATTGAAAAGGTTAAAAAAACATCTGAATTAATCAAAATATTAAAAGCTCTTGGATTTACAAAAGAATTAGACCGAGTAAAAGAAAAGAAAATTAGAGCAGGAAAAGGAACTATGAGAGGAAGAAAATATAAAACAAAAACAGGACCTTTAATCATAATATCAGAAGAATGTGACATTGAAAAAGTTAAAAATATTCCCGGTGTTGAAATTGCAAAAGTAAAAGAAATTAATGCAAAAATGTTAGCTCCAGGAGCAGAAGCAGGAAGATTAGTATTATTTAGTGAAAATTCAATTAAAAAAATTAGTGAGGAAAAGTTATTCATATAAAATGGAAACATACGATATAATAAGAAATCCGGTATCAACAGAAAAGGCTATTAGATTAATGGAATTTGAAAACAAATTACTATTTGATGTAAACATTAAAGCAACAAAAATTGAAATAAAAAAAGCAGTAGAAGAAATGTTCAAAGTAAAAGTAATCAAAGTTAATACATACATATCAAGAAAAGGACAAAAAAGAGCATATGTCAAATTAGCAAATGAAAATCCAGCAATAGATATTGCAACAGAATTAGGAATGATATAAAATGGGAAAAAGACTATTACAACAAAGACGTGGAAAAGGTTCAATACATGAATCCCTAAAACATCAATCAAAAGGACAAGCAAAGCATGCTAAACTAACTGATGAAAAAACAGGGGTTGTTGTAGATATAATCACAAACAAAATACATTCCGCACCATTACTAAGAACAGTATTTGGAAAAGAAGAAAGGTTAATAATTGCACCAGAAGGAATAAGAGTTGGAGATCAAATAGAATATGGAACTACTAACGTAAAAGTGGGCAATAGTTTATCATTAAAAGACATTCCTGAAGGAACATACATATACAACATAGAAAAACAGTACGGAGATGGCGGAAAATTTGTAAGAGCAGCCGGAAATTTTGCAAGAGTATCACAAAAAACAAACAAAGGAATAACAGTAATATTACCATCAAAAAAGATTAAATTATTCAACCAAGAATGCAGAGCAACAATCGGCGTAATTGCTGGTGGTGGAAAAATAGAAAAACCACTAATGAAAGCAGGAAACAAATTTAAATACATGAAAGCACATCATAAGCAATATCCAAAAGTTTGTGGAATATCTATGAACTCAGTAGACCATCCATTTGGAGGAAAATGTTCACATGTTAAAGGAAGACCAATGCATGTATCAAGACACGCTCCACCTGGAAGAAAAGTTGGAAAAATTGCACCAAGTAGAACAGGAATGAAAAGGTAAATAAAAATGGCAAAAAAAATATTCAAATACAGAGGAAAAACAACTGAAGAATTACAAGCAATGCCCTTAAAAGAATTCATAACCTTATTACCAACTAGAGAAAGAAGAACTTTAACTCGTGGATTAACTGAAGAACAAAAAAAATTCATGAAAAAAATAGAAGAAGGAAAAGGAAAACTAAAAACTCACAGTAGAGGAATCATAATAATCCCTTTAATGATAGGAAAAACAGTACTAGTATATTCCGGAAAAAGCTTTGAAAAAATCATAATTACTGAAGAAATGATAGGATATAGATTAGGAGACTTTGTATTAACAAGAAAAAGATTAGCACACTCTGCTCCAGGAGTAGGAGCAACAAGATCAAGTAGTGCGGTATCAGTTAAATGAAATTAACAAAAATCAAAGATTTTTGAACTTACATTTTAAAAAATGAAAACAACAAAACAATTAACAGAAAGGGAAGCCATCGCAGTGGGAGTAGGTTTACCAATATCAAAAAAATCAAGTTTAGAAATTAGTAATTTTATTAAAGGAAAATCCGTAAAAAGAGCTAAAAAAATATTAGAAGATGTAATCGAAATGAAAATTGCAATTCCTTGTAAAAAAATTAGAAGTGTAGGACATAGAAAAGGGATTGGTCCAGGAAATTATCCAATAAAAGCAGCAACATTCATATTAAAAATAGTAAAAAGTGCAGAATCAAATGCAAACACAAAAGGATTAAATGTAGATAACTTAATCATAAAAACTATAATTCCAAATCAAGGTTCAAGAAGCTACCATTATGGAAGAAGAAGAGGACTAAAAACAAAATCAACTCATATTGAAATTATTGTTGAAGAAGTAACACAAAAAAAAGAAGAAAAAGTTGTAAAAAAAGAATCAACAAAACCTGTTGAAAAAGAAATCAAAACAGAAACAGAGAACAAAACAGAAAAAGAACCTGTTGAAAAAGAAATCAAAAAAGAAGAAGAGAAAAAAACAGAAACAACACCAATCGAAAAAAAGATTGAAGAAAAAACTGAAACTCCTAAAGAAAAACCAGAGGAAATTAAAAAATGATTGAACGAAAATTTGTATCAGAAAACCTGAAAGAATACTTAATTAAAGAATATGTAAATGAAGTATTAAAAAAAGCAGGACAATCAGATGTAAAATTAAAGAAAACTCCTCTAGGAGAAAAAATATTAATCACAGCATCAAAACCAGGATTGGTAGTTGGAAGAAAAGGTGAAAACATCAAATTATTAACAACTGAATTAAAAAAACGATTTAACCTTGAAAATCCACAAATTGAAATTGAAGAAATAACACAACCAGACCTAGACCCAAAAATAATTGCAGAAAGAATTGCAACAACATTAGAACGATTTGGTTCAGGAAGATTTAAATCAATAGGTCATAAAGTATTAGAAGCAATAATCAAAGCTGGCGCATTAGGAACAGAAATATTAATCTCAGGGAAAATTCCAAGTTCACGAGCAAAAAGATGGAGATTTTATCAAGGTTACCTAAAAAAATCTGGACACATTGCAAAATCAGGCGTATTAAAAGCATACACTGTTGCAAACTTAAAAAGTGGAACAGTAGGAATCCAAGTAAGAATTATGCCAGGAGATGTTGAACTACCTGATAAAATTGAATTACGAGACAGACTAGAAACAATAGAAGAAAGTGAAGATATAAAAGAGCCTGAAAAAGAAAAGAAAAAAACAGAAACAAAAAATAAAATAAACAAAGATAAAAAGCCTAAAAAAAAGAAAGAGGCTAAAAAAGAATGAAAGCAAAAGAACTTAGAGAATTAAGTAATGACGATTTACAAAATAAATTAATAGAATTAAAAAAAGAATTAATGCAAGATTATGCACAAATTTCAGCAGGTACTTCTCCAAAAAGTCCAGGAATGTTAAAACAAAGAAAAAAAACAATCGCAAAAATTATGACAATTACAAATTCAAGAAAACTTGAAAATGAGGTTATAGAAAAGCAATGAGTGAAATATGCACAACGTGTGGACTTCCAAAAGAACTTTGTATGTGTGAAAGCATAGCAAAAGAAACACAAAAAATTGTTGTAAGTATGGTTAAAAAAAAGTTTGGAAAACCATATACCATTGTTGAAGGCGTAGATAACAAAGAAATTGACCTTAAAAACCTTGCAAAACAACTCAAAAACAAATTTGCCTGTGGAGGCACAGCAAAAGATGGAAAAATTGAGTTACAAGGAAATCATCAACAAAAAGTTAAAGAAGAACTAATTAAAATCGGATTTTCACCAGAAACAATCGAAGTTCAACTTTTCAAACAAAAACCAAAAACTCGATGATAACAAAAGAAATCATAGGAAAAATGGCAAAGGTTGTTGAAAGCAGCAACCCATTTAACAAAGGCATCAATGGGATCATCATTGATGAAACAAAAAACACAATCACACTCAAAACAAAAAAAAAGGCTCAGAATCAAGATTCGGGCACCCAAAACTGGGAAATAAAAAAAATGATAAAAAAACAAAACACATTTGAAATTGAAAATAAAGGGCAAACATTTTTAATAGAGGGCAAACTCCTTGAAAAAAGACCTGAAGAAAGGATATCAATAAAATGACAAACAAAGAAATATTCGGAATAAAAGAACCTAAAAAAGAATGTACAGATAAAAAATGTCCATTCCATGGAAAGATTAATGTAAATAAAAAATCATTCGTTGGAACAGTAGTTTCAGCAAAAATGCACAATTCAGTTGTAATAGAATGGGGAAGAAAAATAAAAATACCAAAATATGAAAGATATACCAAGAAAAAAACAAGAATTGTTGTTCATAGTCCCGAATGCATAAAAGTAGAAGAAGGAGATAAAGTAAAAGTATTTGCAACAAGACCTTTATCAAAAACAGTACATCACGTTATTGTTGAAAATCAAGGAAAAGAAAAACATTACGAAGAGAAAAAAGAAGCTCTAGAAGAAGGAAAAACAAAGAGTGAAAAGAAAGAAGAAAAAATAGAAGAAGTAAAACCTGAAACTCAAACAGAACCCGAAGAAGAGGTAACTGAAGAATGAAAGCAATAAGCGCTAGAGTTACAAGAGGATTAAATGTTGGAACAAAAGTTGAACCTTGTGATAACTCAGGAGCAAAATTAATTCAAATCTTTGGAGTAAAAAGAGGAAAAACAGTAAAAGGGAGACTTCCTGCTGCAGGAATTGCAGATATGGTAGTAGTAACCGTAAAAAAAGGAAGACCAGATATGCGAAAACAAGTATTTAATGCAGTAGTTGTAAGACAAAGAAAAGAATTCCGAAGAAAAGACGGCACAAGAGTCAAATTTGAAGATAATGCAGTAGTAATATTAAAAGATGATCAAGGAAATCCAAAAGGAACAATGTTCAAAGGACCAATCGCAAAAGAAGTATGTGAAAGATGGCCTGCAATAGCAAAATTAGCGAGGATAATAGTATGAAAACCGCATTTTCAACAACCTGGAAAAGTAGTAAACAACCAAGAAAACAAAGAAAGTATAGACATAATGCTCCTCTTCATATCAAAAAGAAGTTTTTAGGCGGACATCTTAGCAAAGAACTAAAAGAACAACACAAACAAAGAACAATTGGAATAAAAAAAGGAGACAAAGTAAAAGTAATGCGTGGAAAACATAAAGGCAAAACTGGAACTATTGAAAAAATAAGTGTTCAACATACAAAAATTTACATTCAAGGATTAGACTTCAAAAAAAGAGACGGAAGTAAAGCATTATATCCACTAGAACCATCAAACATAATGATTACAGAATTAAATCTTGAAGATAAAAAAAGAATCAAAGGAACAAATAAAGAAGAAAAAGTTGTAAAAAAAGAATCAACAAAAACAGAAACAAAAACAGTTAAAAAAGAAATCAAAAAAGAAGAAGAAGAAGAGAAAAAAACAGAAACAAAAACTGTTAAAAAAGAAGAAAAAAAGGAAAAATAAAATGGTAAAAAATCACTTAAAACGAATAGCAACAAACAAAAACTGGAAAATCCACAAAAAAGAAGAAAAATATGTGGCAAAACCAAATCCAGGAAGCCACTCGATGGAATACGGATTTCCTTTAGTCTTAGCACTAAGAAACATATTAAAAATTGGAAGAACAAGAAAAGAAATCAGAGATATTTTAAATCATAGAGAAGTATTAATCGACGGCAGAAGAACAAAAGACCATAAAAAAGCGGTTGGATTAATGGATGTAATAAGTTTTCCAAAAATCAAAAAAAGTTATAGAATAATATTAGATGACAAAGGAAAATTAAACATAATTGAAATTGATGAAAAAGAAAACAAAATTAAACTAAACAAAATTACAGGAAAAACAATGGTTGGGAAAAAAATCCAACTAAATCTATTTGATGGACGAAATATTTTAGTTGAAAAAACTGACGCAAAAGTTAACTCATCTATCGCAATTGAATTACCAACACAAAAAATATTAGAATCTTTCAAATTTGAAAAAGGAGCTAAAATTCTTCTAACAGGAGGAAAACATATAGGCACCACAGGAACTGTTGAAAATATAGAAAAAAATAAACTTATATTCAAAAATGAAAAAAATGAAATATTTGAAACAATCAAAAAACACGCATATGTAGTAGGAAAAGACAAAATATATGTTAAAATAAAATGAATCACATGCAAAAAATACAAGTAGAAAAAGTAACCCTTAATATAGGGACTGGAAAAAGCCAAGACCAATTAGAAAAAGGTTTAAAATTATTACAAACTATAACACAAAAAACACCAATTAAAACCATAACACAAAAAAGAATTGCAGGATGGGGATTAAGACCTGGATTACCAATTGGATGTAAAATCACTTTACGTAAAAAAACTGCAGAAGATGTACTAAAAAGAATGGTAGAAGCAAAAGATTTTGTACTTGGAAATAACAATTTTGATCAAAATGGAAGCATATCATTCGGAATAAGCGAATATATTGACATACCCGGATTAAAATATTCCCCCGAAATAGGAACAATGGGACTTCAAGTTTGTATAACCCTACAAAGACCAGGGTATAGAATAAAATATAGAAAAGTTCAAAAGAAAAAAGTATCACCAAAACATAAAATAAACAAAAATGAAGCAATTAAATTCATGCAAGAACAATACAAAGTAAATATGGAGATAAAAGAATGACTGCAACAGATTATAAAAAAGTATTCAAACAACTGGTTAAAAAACCGGCAAAACTAAAAAAATACATAAAACATAATGCTCCAAAAGAAAGAAGTTGCGGAATAGGCTTAAAAAAATGTGTAAGATGCAATAGAACAAGAGCACACATTTCAAAATATGGATTACATTTATGCAGACAATGTTTCAGAGAACATGCTGAAGAAATTGGATTTAAACAATATAGCTGAGGGAAAAAAATGTTAAATGATACACTAGCAGATACATTATCCGCAATACTAAACGCGGAAAAAATAGGAAAGTCAACAGTAGAGGCAAAACCAACCTCGAAAATAATAGAAACATCACTAGAAATAATAAATAAAAAAGGATACATAGGTACTTTTGAAAAGAAAAAAGAAATTGGCGGAACAAAACTAATAATAAACTTAATTGGAAAAATAAACAAATGCGGAGCAATAAAACCAAGATATGCAATAAAAATTGAAGAAATGGAAAAATTTGAAAAAAGATTTTTGCCTGCAAAAGATTTTGGAATGTTAATAATATCAACATCACAAGGAATCATGACAAATGATGAAGCACGAAAAAAGAAAATTGGAGGAAAACTATTAGCTTATTGTTATTAAAATGGAAAATAAAAAAAACTTAACAAAAGAAATACTAATTCCTGAAGGAATAACAATTACGATAGCTGAAAGAATAGTAACTGTAAAAGGGGCTGCAGAAATAAGTAAAAAGATTACCACTAAAAGACTATCAGCAGAAATAAAAGAAGGAAAAGTAATACTTAAACCAAATGTAAAAAAACCATCAAAAACAGAAAAGAAATTAATCAACACATTAAACTCACACATAAAAAACATGATACAAGGAGTAAATACTCCCTATGTATACAAACTAAAAATTTGTTCATCTCACTTTCCAATGGGAGTTGCATTAAAAGGACAAGAAATAGAAGTAACAAACTTTATTGGAGAAAAAGTACCAAGAATACTTAAAATCAAAGATAATACAGAAATAAAAATTGATGGTGACATTATAACTATAAGCTCCCCTGATAAAGAACTTGCAGGACAAGTAGCTGCGGATATAGAAAAAATGGTAAAAAGAACAAAATTTGATAGAAGAATATTCATGGATGGAATTTACATAATAGAAAAAGCAGGAGTACCAGTCAAATGAAACAATTAGATATAAGAAATAAAATGAAAAAGAAAAAACCAGATTTCATTAGACAAGACACTCATAAGAAAAAAAGATTAGCAAAAAATTGGAGAAAACCAAGAGGAATAGACTCAAAATTAAGATTACAATTAAAAGGAAAAGGTAAATTAGTAAAAGTAGGATATAAATCACCAAAATCGGTTAGAGGATTAAATAGGGAAGGATTAAAAGAAGTTTTGATTTGTAATGTTGCCGATTTAAAAAAAATAGAAGAAGGAATGATTGGAGTAATTAGTGCAACAGTAGGAACCAAGAAAAAAATTGGAATTATCAAAAAAGCAACAGAAGATAAAATTAAACTTTCAAATTATACTGAACAATTTATAAAAAAGAAAAAAAAAAAACAAAAACAAAGAAAAGAAGAAGAAAAACAAAAAGAAGAAAAGAAAAAAGAAAAAGCAAAAATAGAAAAAGAAGAAAAACAAAAAGAAGATACAAAAAAAACAGAATCAGATGTTACAAAAAATAAACCAGAAGATAAAAGTAAACCTGTCCTCTCTCAAGAAGAGATTAAGAAAAAAGAAATAGACAAAGCCTTAATCAAAAAGGGAGCCGTATAAAATGATACAAAAAAAGATAGCAGCTAAAATAATGAAATGCTCACCAAAAAGAATTAAACTAGATCCAACTAGATTAGACGAAATAAAAGAAGCAATAACAAAACATGATGTTAAATTATTACTTGGAAAAAAAGCAATCAAAACAAAACAAAAAAAAGGCGTATCAAGAGCAAGAGCTAATAAAATTTTAAAACAAAAAAGAAAAGGTCTAAGAAAAGGACATGGTTCAAGAAAAGGAACTGCTAACGCAAGAGAAAAAACAAAAAAAACATGGATAAACAAAATAAGAAAACAAAGATCACTTTTAAAAAGATTATACGAAAATAAAAAAATTAATACAAAAATATACAGAGAGATGTACAAAAAAAGTAAAGGAAACTTTTTCAGAAGTGTAAGACACATAAAAGTTTACCTAGAAGAACAAGGGATACTAAAAAATGAACAAAAGTAATATACATACAGTAAAACATAGAAGAAGAAGAGAAGGCAAAACTGATTATAAAAAAAGAATTAAAATTTTGTCTTCCAAAAAATTAAGACTTTTAATTAGAAAAACCAATACAAAAATAATCACACAACTAATCGAATTTGATATCAAAGGAGATAAAGTAAAAGTTGGAATAGATTCAACCGCATTAAAAGTATTAGGATGGACTGGTGGATTAAAAAACATACCTGCTGCATATTTAACAGGATACTTAATTGGGAAAAAAGCATTAACTGCAGGAATAACAGAAGCAATTTTAGACACAGGCCTAAATACAACAATAAAAGGTTCAAGAATATACTCTGCATTAAAAGGCGCAGTAGATGCTGGCTTAAAAGTTCCATGCTCAAAAGAAATATTTCCAACAGAAGAAAGACTAAATGGAAAACACATTGAAGATTTTGCTAATAAAATAGAAGAAATCAAGGGAAAAATAAAATGACTGAAGAATCCGAAGTAGTAAAAGTAGAAAAAAACGAAGAAGAAAAAATAAAACAAATTTCACCAGAATTAGAAAGCTGGAAACCTAGAACAGAATTAGGAAAAAAAGTAAAAAATAAAGAAATAACTAACATAGATGAAATTTTAGATTTAGGACAAAAAATATATGAAAAAGAAATTGTAGAAATGTTAATTCCAGATTTAGAAGTAGACTTACTATTATTAGGACAATCAAAAGGAAAATTTGGTGGCGGACAAAGAAGAGCCTTTAGACAAACCCAAAAGAAAACAAGAGAAGGAAACAAACCAAAATTTTCAACAGTTGCAGCAGTAGGAAACAAAGATGGATATATTGGAATGGCATTTGGAAAAAGTAAAGAAACCGTTCCAGCAAGAGAAAAAGCAACAAGAAATGCAAAAGTTAGTATCATAAAAATCAAAAGAGGATGTGGAAGTTGGCAATGTGATTGTAAAACACCACACACCATACCCTTCGCTGTAGAAGGAAAATGCGGAAGTGTAATTGTAAAATTAATGCCTGCCCCAAAAGGAACAGGATTAGTAGTAGAAAAAGAACTTGCAAAAATTCTTGAAAAAGCAGGAATTGTAGATGTATGGTCAAAATCAAGAGGACAAACATCAAGTAGAACAAATTTATTAAAAGCATGTTTTAATGCATTAAAAAAATTATCACAAACACACACATTACCAGAACACAACGAAAAAATAGGTATGATTGCCGGAAAAATACCAATCAATAAAAAAAATGAAGAGTGAAGAAAAACAAGAAAAGGTAGAACAACCTAAAACTCAAGAAAAGGTTGCAGTAATACTAGTTAGAGGAATGGTAAAAGTAAACAAAGAAATCAAAGATACACTTTACATGTTAAAATTAAGAAAGAAAAATTGTTGTGTAGTCCTAAATAAAACTGAATCAATGGCAGGCATGTTAAATAAAGTAAGATATTATGTAACTTGGGGTGCTGTAACTGATGAAATGATAAAAAAATTAAAAGAAAAAAGAGGAGAAAAAGGATATTTTAATCTAAACTCACCAAAAAAAGGGTTTGGAAGAAAAGGAATCAAAACAGCTTTCAGTGTTGGTGGCGCATTAGGAGATAGAAAAGAAAAAATCAACGACCTAATTGAGAGGATGTTATAATGATAATCAAAAGAAATAAATTTTCAAGAGAAAGAGGAAATAAAACCCACGGATGGGGACATAAAAAAAAGCATAGAGGAAAAGGAAGTAGAGGAGGAAAAGGAAACGCAGGAAGTGGAAAAAGATCCGACTCAAAAAAACCTTCAACTTGGAAAAATTTAAAACAATTTGGAAAATATGGATTTTTCTCACATAATAAAAAAGTTAAAGCAATAACTTTGAGAGATTTAAATAAAAAATATGATGGAAAAGTAGATTTAACCAAAGAAGGATATGGAAAAATAATTGGAACAGGACAAATAACCAAAAAGTTTGAAATAACGGTTCAAACCTGCACTAAAAAAGCTGAAGAAAAAATTAAAAAAGCAGGTGGGAAAGTTATTTTTCAAGAAAAAAAAGAAAAAAAAGAAGCTACTAAACCTGAGATTACAGAAAAAAAAACTTCTGAAACTCAAACAAATTCAAAAGAATCAAAAGAAGAATGAGCTTTTTCGATAAGATAACATCCAACCTGCCAGAAGTAGCAGGACCAACACAAAAGAAATTAGGGTTTAATGAAAAATTAAAATGGACTCTAATAATTCTAGTTTTATTTTTTATATTAGGAGTAATACCACTTTATGGATTAGGTGGAAATGCACTAGAACGATTTGAAATCTTATCAGTAATTTTAGGAGCAAAATTCGGCTCAATAATTTCTCTCGGAATCGGACCAATAGTAACTGCATCAATAGTACTTCAATTACTAAATGGTTCAGGAATATGGAAATTTGACTTAACATCAGATGAAGGTAAAAAAAGATTTCAAGGAATACAAAAAATTCTATCTTTATTCTTCATATTATTTGAATCAGGAATATACGTATTTATGGGAGGATTAAGCCCACTAGAAGGCGTTTCACCCTGGCTGTTAGTATTTCAATTAGCCGTCGGAGGAATACTCATAATGTTCTTGGATGAAGTCGTCAGTAAATGGGGATTTGGATCCGGAATCTCTCTTTTTATTGCCGCAGGAGTATCGCAATCCATACTAGTGAGAGCAATATCTTGGTTACCCTCACCAAACAATCCAGAAATAGCAGCAGGAGCAATTCCCGCACTATTTCAATCAGTTTCAGCAGGAGACCCAATAACAGCAACTCTCATGTTTGCAGGATTATTAGCAACCTTTGCAGTATTTGTAATCGCAGTATATGCACAAGCAATGAAAGTTGAAATACCTCTCTCTTTTGGAAGAGTAAGAGGACATGGAATAAGATGGCCATTAAGTTTCATATACACATCAAACATCCCAGTAATATTAGTGGCAGCATTATTAGCAAACATTCAGTTATGGGGAAGACTAGCACAAAACATGGCAGTAGCATCAGGCGGAAGAATAATAACATGGTTATCCGTATTTGTATTAGGACAAGTTGGAACAGCACAATCAGGACATGGACTAATAGAATGGGTAAATTCTCCAAATTTAATTAGAGCACTAATTACTGGTGCAATAAACAGCAAATTATTAGCAAATTCTATAATTTATATACTAATCATGATGGGAGGTTCAGTATTATTTTCAATATTCTGGGTACAAACCTCAGGAATGGACGCACGTTCTCAAGCAAAACAAATGATGAGTTCAGGATTACAACTACCAGGATTTAGAAGAGATGAAAGAATACTTGAAAGAGTATTAAACAGATACATTTGGCCATTAACAATAATGGGAGCATTAACAGTTGGTTTCTTAGCAGCTTTTGCTGACTTATCAGGAGCATTAAGTTCTGGAACAGGATTATTATTAACCGTTATGATTGTTTACAAATTATATGAAGAAATAGCAAAACAACACATGATGGACATGAATCCGATGATGCGAAAATTCATGGAATGATTAGTTCTAATCAAACTTGTTGAATAAAAACCTTTTTAAACCTGATTGGTGTTTTCTAAAATATGTTACAATCATTAGGAAACGCACTAAATTTTATATTAGACCCTGTATTAAATCCCTTACTTAAATTGAATCCATTCTGGGCAATAATAATAATTTCTTTTATAATAGCATTAGTAATGACCCTAGTCTATAAATGGGCAACAGACCAAAGTTTAATGCATCGCTTAAAAACTGAATTAAAAGAATTACAAAAAGAGATGAAAACATTAAGACAAGATCCAAAAGCAATGATGAAAGTACAAAAACAAGCAATGGAAACAAACATGAAATACATGACCCAAAGCTTTAAACCAACAATTATAACATTCATCCCAATCATAATCATATTTTCTTGGCTAGCTGCAAACTTAGCATATTATCCAATAATGCCAGGAGAAGACTTTTCCACAACTTTAGAATTAAAAGAAGGATTTGGACAAGAAATAACCATAATAACACCAGAAGAAATTGAAATATTATCTGATGCAACCCAAAAAGTAAATTCAAACATAGTAAGTTGGAAATTAAATGGCCCCGCCGGGAAGTATTTGTTAGAATACAAAATCGCTGACAAAGTATATGATAAAAGTGTTTTAATAACAACAGAAAACGAATATGAACCTGCAGACAAATTATTAAAAGATGATTTAGTTAAATCAATTAAAATTGACAACAAACCAATAAAACCACTTGGAGACATAAAACTATTTGGATGGAAACCAGGATGGTTAGGAACATATATATTAGCATCATTAGTATTTAGTTTAGCATTAAGAAAATTGTTTAAACTAGCCTAACACAATTCTATATTGTTTACAGATAATTCGCCCATAAAAATGGCTGTCTAAGTAACCTACCTTTAAATGGAACTGGCCTAGCAGGAACATAGTTAGGACTAACTGGCTTTTCATTTCTAGGATTAAAAGAACACTCAACATGCTGATTTAAAACCTGCTCTAACTCAGGAACGAGTTCTATTAAACTTGAACGTACTGCTTCAAACCGAGTACTAACTTCTGAATCAGACATACTCACATTGCCTTCAATCATAATTGGTTTGCCGTGTTCATCCAATTCAATTCTATCAGACTTAGCTCTTTTTTTAACCATGCCAGGTTTAGAACCAGCAATATAACCTCGAACTAATTTAAAAGAATAACGATTAAAACAATCACAATCATCACGTTTAGTATTTGGCTGTTCACCCTTAACAACACTCCAATAAAACGAAGCAGCACGTGAAACATACAGACCATCATTAGAAATAAGTATATTTTGACTTCTGTTACCTTCCTTGCTCTCAATAACTGGGAAAACTTTCACTCCCCAACCCCTGTTGTGAGGGAACTTAGCTCTTAACGCAGTTTCAATAGCAATACTTAATTGATCATAACTTTTTTCTTGAAGTCTACAACGCATTTAATTAAGAAATTGCCAAGAGTTTTTAAAAATATTTATTCTAAAGAAAGATATCCTCTTTATATCCCTTTATTTTGTTCAGTTCAAAGCATAAACCTTTCTCACTTTGTTCGAAAGCTTTATAAATAGTTTCTGAGTTCCATTAACCATGGTTGAAGGAAAAAAGAAGTCAAGGCGCCTGAGAAGAATATTTGTAAAAACACCAGGTGGAAAGACGGTTATACATTATAAAAGAAGAAAACCAAAAGCAGCAAAATGTGTTTGCGGAGCTAAACTAATGGGCGTTCCAAGAGATATACCTTCAAAAATAAAAAAGTTAGCAAAAACTGAAAAACGACCAGAAAGACCATATGGTGGAAACTTATGCAGTAAATGTATGAGAGCAAAAATTAAAGCAACAGTTTCAGAACAATAAGGCAACTATTGTAATAAAAAAAACTGAAACAGGAGAAACAAAAATGAAACAAGGACAATTATGTGTTAAATTAGCAGGCAGAGATGCAGGCAGAAAATGTGTAATAGTAGAAATTCTAGACAAAAACTTTGTAACAATAGATGGAAATGTAAGAAGAAGAAAATGTAATAAAATTCATCTAATTCCCTTAAAAGAAACAGTTGACATAAAGAACAAAGCTTCACATTCAGACGTTATAACCGCATTTAAGAAATTAAAATTAGATGTTTGGGAAACAAAACCAAAAAAAGCAGGAGAAAGACCAAGAAAAATTAGAAAAGGAAAAACTGCAGAAGAAAAAGAAGCACAACAGAAAGTTAAAAAAGAAAAATATTCAAAAAAAGAAACACCAGTAAAAGAATCTGGGTTAGAAACCAAAGTAAAAGCAGAAATTACAAAAGCAAAAGATTCTGAAACGGAAAAAAAGGTTTCTGAGCCTCAGGAATCTGATACTCCAAAAAAGGAGAAAGAAACATCAGATGCAAAAGAAAAGATTAAGAAAACTGCAACTAAAAATAGTTAAATTTAAATAATTCTAATTTAATTTTTGTTTTATTATATCAGAGGTGATAAAATGTTAAAAAGAAAAAAGAGTTGTGATGAGTTTGCAGCAATAACCTGGGCAGTAGGAATAACTTTAATTGTAATCGTTGCATTATTATCAATACTAGCAGCAGAACAAATGTGGGTTATTGTACCAATAGCAGCAGTAATGGTAACATTAGGAATATTCATGGGATTATTCGAGAAAAAGAAATAATTTTATTTTTTTATTTTTTTAAACTCAGAAAGAACTTCTTTCCAATTATCTTTTCCTTGCATAAAATCAATCATTAACTTATAAGATTCTTCTTCAAATAATCCCGATTCGATCTCGGGCCACTTTCTTTCATACCAAGCAGTTAATGATTTTGGATCCAAATTAATCGCCCCTGCAAAAGGGTCAGGACACGCATACACCACCCTGCTTATTCGATGTAAAATAATCGCGCCCAAACACATTAGACAAGGTTCTAACGTAGTAAATAATTCGATTTTAGATCTATTTTTTTTATAATTCTCTCTAATCATCTTAGAATTTTCCTTAATTATATTTAATTCTGCATGAAAAAACCAACTATTTTTATGGTCTGCTTTAGTATTGTGTTTTTTATCAACAATATTTCCATCAATAACAAGAACCGCTCCGATAGGGACATTCCCATCCTCAAAAGCTAATTTTGCTTCAGCTAAAGCAAGTTTCATAAACTCTTTATCTTTATCTGAAAAGGACATTTTATTATTCAAACAGTTCTGTTAAGTTAAGCTCAAGACAAGCAACTGGATTTTCTAACTGGAAATTAGTAAGAACTTCAGGATGTAACTCACCAATATATGCAACTTCTTTTTTGTTAACTATTACACGTCCAACTCTTCCAGGAATAAAAGAAGGATGTTCGGTTTCCACCACTTCATACGTCATATTCAACATTCTCATTAAATAATCAAGAACTTGTTTAATCTTAGTAAAATCAGCAGATTCATCACATAACGTAATAGCTAACCTATCTGTTTCTTCAACTCCAGTTTCAGTATTTCCTTTTTTAAACACAGTTCCAATACCAAAAATATTTTGAGGATATTCCTGATTAAGATTAAAATTAAGAACCCCCATTAAACTAGGAAGCATCCAAGCACGCAACATATTATACTCATTATTAACTGCACTCTTAAGTTCAATAAGAGGTAAGGTTGTAAGCATTTTAGTATTCTGATTTTCTTTACTAGTTAGATTATAAGTCTCAGTCTCTAAAAGTTTCAAACCAGTTAAAATTCTTGCAATGTTTTTCTTAAATTTTTCAAAAGAATTCTCTTCGCCCAAAGTAGAAACATCAGGAATTTCAGGTTCAAAATTTTCATAACCATACGCAATAGCAACATCAGTCACAAAATCAACAGGGTGCATAATATCAGTACGATATGCTGGAGAAAGAACCTTGCCATCTTTATAATCATGACCCATCTTAGCAAGCAGATGTTGAAGTTGATTTTCTTTAAGTTTAACACCTAATCGTTTATTGATATATTCTATATCTATAGGCCACTCTTTTGGAGAAAGATCAGGAGTCGTAATTTTTTTATCACCAAAATCAAGTTCTAAACTGTAAATTTTACCTCCCATATCCTCTAAAGCTGTAACAAGCATATTCAAACCATTTTTTAAATATTCCAAATCGAACCCAGAACATTCAATAAAAACATTTTTAGTTTTTTCATCAATTTTACCAACATCATGAGAATTAATAATCGGGGGCATAGACAAAATTTTATCATTTGCATCCTTAAAAAAAGGAAATTTATCCATTCCCTCTAACTGATCTGCATACTCTCTACCAGTAGGATGTTTACTTAAAATTTGCCTACCTGTAAGTTCAGAAGGATATTCTAAAGGTTGAAACTTAATTTTATCTGGGTCTTCAGCAAAAAAAGTAATAGGAAACTTAATCTTTTCCATAGGATAAATACCAATCGCAAACTTTTTTCTATTTCTACCATAAGTAATATGAAGTTTTTCTTGAAGTTGAATTACCTCTTTAATAGTTTCATCATCAAACTTAAGACCTTTAACAATAGAACAAGTAGTAAACGGACGAACAGGATTTACACTTTTATCAATAATGACTTTTTCTCCAGAGGATTCAACTTTATACTCTCTTAAACCAGGTTTTGTCTCAATGAATGAAGCAAATGCTCTAGCAAATCCTTGTTCAGAAAGCATATCTGGACGATTAGGAAAAACTTCAACATTAATCTCATTACCCTCAATACCA
This sequence comes from uncultured Methanosarcinales archaeon, assembly GCA_964427985.1. Classification (GTDB taxonomy): domain Archaea; phylum Nanobdellota; class Nanobdellia; order Woesearchaeales; family JABIAG01; genus JABIAG01. The sequence goes on along the minus strand of CAYRWJ010000003.1, from coordinate 22,411 downwards.
TCCAGGTCTGTTCCCAACATTGAAATACGATCTTTAAGTTTTTCAATAGGCAATTTCTTACCAACCAATTTTTCAAATACTTCTTTATTTAATTTTACCGTAGGCATTTTATTGATTCCACGCTTTAATTTTTCTTAGTTGTTTAAGATTATTAGAGTAAAGCTCTCTTAAATCTTTTATTTGATAATAATCCATTATGATTCTGTCAAAACCAGGACCCCAAGCAAGAACTGGCACTTCTTCGCCTAACAAAGGAATAGTAAGTTCTGGTCTAAAGATTCCTGCCCCCCCTAATTCTAACCAAGTTTGTTTTCCCTCATGAAAAACATCTATCTCAGTAGATAAAAAAGTATAAGGAAAATACGCAGGACGAAATCTAACTTTTTCAAAACCCATTTTCTTAAAAAACTGATTTAAATAACCCAATAAATTTTTGAAATTAGCATTTGGGTCAACAACTATTCCTTCAGTCTGATTAAACTCAAATAAATGAGACCAATCTAATGATTCATTACGAAAACATCTTCCTAAAGCAAAAAATTTTGCAGGAAAATCTTCTTTTTTTAGATTAGACAAAGTTTTAGCAGACAAACAGGTAGTGTGTGTTCTAAGAACATTGGTTTTAGCAATTTCTTCATTCCAATTACCACCCCAGCCCAAATTACCTTGAACACCATTTTCATGTGCATCCTTAATAGCAGCAATCAATTTTTTATTATCTGGAAGCTTACCTTTTTCAACAGTTTTAATAAAAAAAGTATCTTGCATTTCTCTAACAGGATGATCTTGAGGAGTAAATAAAGTATCAAAATTCCAAAAAGAAGTTTGGATTTTTTGTCCAACCATCTCCTTAAAACCCATATCCATCCAAACCTGTTTAGCATATTCTAACGCCTGGCTAACAAAATGACGCTTACCACCATCAATTTGAGGAACATTAATAGAAACATCATATCTTCTAAACTTTTTATTTTTCCATTCACCAGACTTAATTAATTTTGGAGTAAGTCTATCAATAAAATCTCCTACTTTAATATCTTGAGTAATTAATTGTTTACCTAAATCAGTTAAATCCACAGTAATAATCTTTCTTTTTTCCACTTTAATTATTTGTTTACGCTTTTTTAGATTATTCAAAGCAAAAACTTCTTCCTCTTTTAAAACAGAGGTTTCTAAAGGAAATTGTTTTTTAAGAAAAGCTTCTTCTAAAAATTCCTTTTTTAGTAAAGCTTTTCCTTGAGGAGTTATTGATAATTTTCCTTGATTCATTAAAATAGCAGCCTTACTTTTTAGAGCACCGATAGAAATACCAACCTCCTCTTTTTTTAAAGACTCAATTTCATTAATTGATTTTTCGCATTTATCTAATTCAATAAGTAACCTTTTTTCAGGAAGACCCAAAGTAACATATTCTTTACCATTAACATCAAGTTCAACCAACTCTTTTTCTTCTTTAAATATTTTAAGAACTTTTTTGTTTTCTAACCATTGAAGTGCACGCATAACCTCTACTTCTTTAAGATTAGAATCTTTTACTAAATATTCAAATTTAGTATACTTTTTTAGCGAAGGTAGTACTTTAATTTCCAAAGCATGCAACGATTCCATCAATATTTTAATATCCATTTTATTTGTGGTATTTATGTTTTATTTAAAGTTTTAGCATTTCTTCTAGTTTTATTCTTTTGGACTTAGTAAAATCTAAATCCTCCCGTTAAAAAAAGAAGAAAGCACCAACTAAACCAAAACTAAAAGTTAACTGATTTAATTGTTTCATATAATAAAGAAGAAAAAACAAATATAAAAAGGTTATGGTTACTTCATAATTTTACTTGCATCATCCATGTTCTTCCAAGAAGAATCAAACAAATTTTCCATAGCAGTAGCAAAGAAAGGTGTATTAACCCAAATACCGGTATCATACGTTGGATGAACTTCAGTATCATTTAATATCATAAAAATTAATTCTTTACCATCAACAATAGCAAATCTACCCGGAAGATCAGTGTTTTTAATTTCAGCTAAATCTCCAAGATCTTTAACGGCGCCCTTACAATCTTTAGTTAAAGGTGCAGCAATTCTAATTTTAACTCCCCTTTTTTTCAACTTTTCAAAAGTTGGTTTTAAACCCTCAATTTTTCTAATAAGACCTTGAGTTGTTGTTAAGATAGTAACTGATTTTTCAGCACCTCTAATAGTTAATTCTAAATGATTGTATAAATTATGTCGACCTTTTAAACTACCAGAAAGTTCTGAAGGCTCAACTAATTCAATACCTTGCGTATGTAAATTATTTAATTCATTAAGAACATCAGTAGTTTTCAAATCTTCAAGATATTTAACTCGCTCATCAGCTTCCTGTTTAAGATTGATTTTAACTCGTTCAACAACTTCATTAGGAGCAACAGCAATATACCGAATTGGTTTACCAATTTTAGTAATAATAAATCCTTTTTTCTCAAGACTTTCAAGAACATCATAACTTCTACTTCTTGGAACTTCAGCAATATCAGATAATTCTCCTGCAGTAGAAACGCCTCTAGAAAGAAGAGCAGTCCAAATTTTAACCTCATAAAGATTTAATGAAAAGTACCTTCTCAGTTTACTTAAAAATTCGTCTTTAACAATCATATAGTTTCACCCCACCCCTTTATTAAAAAATACAATTCATTACTACTATTTATATGTTGTGCTTTTTCACCCTTCAATAGTTGTTATTAAATTTAGCTTTTAAAGATTTGGATAATCCAAATATGGTAATGGAACAGGATTGTTAGAGATTAAGTTTATACCGAAGAATAGCTGCAATCCCTGTAAGACCATTTAATTTTTTACCTGCATCATTTTTAGCACTAATAATACTAACATTACCTTTTAATACATCAACTGCCTTCAGGATATTATCAACTTTTTCATAAATTCCTTTTTCTCTATATTCTTTAATCTTAGAATCAGTTATAAGAAGAGTTTCAATAGCTCCTACCTCTGATGCTTTAAACACATCCCTAATTCCATACACTGCTTTTCCATCTTTAGAAATTTCTTTCAATAACTTATCAACAACAATAAGTTCTTTTGTAATTCTTTCTTCTTTTAATATAGTTTGAATTTCATCACGTTTAAGAACTTCCTTAATTGACGACTCATCAACAGAATGAACAGTAGCAACAACTACCTTCTTTTTTAATTCTGAATCCATCTTTTTCATAAGCTCTTCTTTCCAAAAAGCAGGAGAGGCAACAATTACATTATCTAATTTATACCGTTCCAAATATGTTTGAATTACATTAATAACATCCCCATAAAACGAAGACTTAGCAACATTACGATCTTCCTTTTTTTGAACATCTCCTTCTAACTTAGCTAAAACATCATACCCATAATTTTTTGTAAGTGCAAAAATTGCAAGTTCCCTGTCCAATATTGCAATCAATATACCTTTAACTTTTTGGGAACATGCTTCATTCAATCTTTCTATCTGAAACTTAAACCAATTATTTTTTGTTAGAGTCAAAATAGAATTAATTTCTAAAGTAATAGACTGATAAGATCCTTTAGGAATATCATCAGATGGAGTTAAAACAGTCCCATTAACCTTTAAATTTGAATCAGTCAAATCCACTTTTTCAACACAAATAGTTAAAGTAATTGGTTTCTTTTCTACCTTGGACTTTTCATTAGAAGATGACAATTTAATTTTTCTATAAGTTTTACCGCGCAAACTATCGCCTTGATCTACCAGCTGACTTAAGTACCACAAATCGTCTAAATTTTCGACCTGAAGTCTGGCTCCTTTTTTAGAATCGAAGAAAATCTTTTTCATGTGCGTAAAATAGGAACATTTATATATAAAGTTAATTATTTTAGAACATGAATAAAAAAGGAGATGCTGCATATGCAGCAGTATTAGTATTCTTATTTGCGATATTTTTAATATTATATGTGTTATTAATTCCTTCTGATGCACGAAATGAATTATTAGATTTGGACACAGGATCAAGTATTGGAAATGGAAACGTACATAGTTCAGGAACAATAACCAGCACAACTAATAGCAGAGTATTATTAGATGTTAGTCCAGGAAGAATAGAAGAAGAAGGAAGAACACAATATGAATATGATTTACCTTCAGTTAAACTTGTAAGAACCACCGATGCCGAAATTATAAAAAAAGAAAATCCATTCATTATTAAGAATAGTTGGTTTACAAAAAAAGCCAAAACAATAGAATTTGAAATAATAGATAAAAACAACATAAATAATTTATTATTATCTTTTAACACCTTAAAAAATGAGGGAATATTATCAATAAGATTAAACTCACAAATGATTTATGAAAAAGACATAAATCAGTATAATTCTGATTCAATAATGTTACCAAAAGAAAAATTAAGCACAGGAAGTAATACCGTTGAATTTTCAACATCATCAGTAGGAATTGCATTTTGGAATGCAAACGATTATTCTTTTGAAAACGTAAAAATATTAGCAGACATAACAGATGTTTCAGGACAAGATACAAAAACTGTATTTAACATATTAGACTCAAGAGACAACATAAACGAAGCAAGATTAAGATTTGTACCTGAATGTCAAGGCATAGGTGCAGGAAAACTACACATAAGAATAAACACAAATGAAATATTTAGTGCAGTACCAGATTGCAATGTATTAAACACACTTTTTATTCCGCCAGCATACATAACAACGGGCATAAATGAAATCGGATTTAAAACAGAAAAAGGAACATATTTAGTAGATAGAATCAAAGTAAAAACTGATTTAAAAGAAAAAAGAGAACCAAAATTTTATGTATATATAAATGAAGACCAATGGGAAGACATATCAGATAGTGATTATATCGCAAATATGACTATGGAATTTGTAGTTGATGATGAATACATCAACATGAAACTAGAAATTAACAATCGAGATATTGGCATCTATCAAAGAGATGAAGAATTTACAAAAATAATTGACAGTTATTTAGAAGAAGGCAATAACGTAATCAAATTATCTGTGGACGATGATTCAATAGATGTTCTAAAACTTGCAATAAAAATAGAAAAAAGAAAGAGGTAATATGGCTAAAAAAAGTGCAATCGATTTAGCAATAGATGCATATCTAAATAAAAAAAGAATTACTCCTTCTAAATTAAAAGTTGAAATAAAAAATAAAGGCGCTTCACACAAAATATTTCATGATCCTCAACTAAGAACACAAGACAAAAGAAAGTTAATGAAAGAACATGCTATTTCTTATCAAGAACTAAAAGCAGCAAGAGAAAAAAGAAAAGTTGCAGATATTGAAAAACAAGCAGCTAATGCTAAACGAGAAGGAAGCGAACAAGTAGCACAATTAGCATCAGGATTTGGACCTGAAGGCATGGCAGTTGGAGCAGGAGTAAAATTAGCAAGAAGTTTTGGAGATGCACATCCAGTTCTATCAAAAATTACAGGACTAAGCAGATTAAACAAAACAGTTGATAAAATTTCTGGAGCAGATACAAAACAAGCTTCAACAAAACAAAAAATTAGGATATTAATGCAAAAAGGAAGGAAACCAACAATGGTTATTGCAGCAATAATAGTAATTATATTAATATTATCAGCAGGATTCTTATTTAGTGGAGACTCAGGAGCAAAATTTGTGGGGAATGCAGGTAGAAAATTCATAAAATACTTTGCCGAAGAAGAATATTGGCAAACATTAAACAAAGTTGGAAGTTTATTTGCAAAAACTATAGATAAAATAAAAGGACAATTTGACAGACAAGCAGAAATAGCCATAACAGGAGATGTGTTTGCAGGAAAAGTTGATGAATACGCAAATAAAAAATTAGGATTAAATCTCGAAGTTGATGACCAAAAAACAACCAGTTCAGAAAGACAACCACTCATAAAAACAGACGGAAAAGTTGAGTATGCATTCATAACTGGAGGAATATCTGGAAGAGGATTAGACTCAGATATATGCCAAACTGCAGGAGTAAAATGCGCATCAGACCAAATCGAATTAAGTTGTTTTACAAATAGAAATGAACAAGGAACCATGGTTCCAGCAATATTAGATTTTAAATACATCGAAAACCAATTTATTGGAACATCATGTAATTTTAATAATTTAGAAGTAGGAAATGATAAAAGTAGAACAATATTTATGCAAGCAAAATTTGATTTTATTTCAGCAAGTTCAATAGAAAAACCAATGGTAAGTGTAACAAAATTTGATGAACTGTTTAAAACAGGATATCAATTTGAAAAGAGTACTGCAAGATACACCCCAGGACCAGTATCAATTAAGATTTTAGATACTTTTGTCAAAAAAGATGTATTAATAGCAACTCAAGAAATGCCAGTCAGATTTGGGGTAGAATTTGAAAATGTTGGAGAAGGAACAATAGACCATTTTAAACAAATTTCATTAATGTTACCAGAAGGAGTAAAAATAAGAGCTTGCAATCCGCCAATGGATGGAACCAATCCTGCGGTATTAAATTATGAAAAAACTCAATCATACTTAAAATTTACAAAAAATCGAAACATGGAACCTGGAAACCGAATGAAAATAACCTGTGATTTACTAATCACACCTGAAGCGCTTTATGTGGCAGATGAAATCACAAGAGATTTTTTTCAGGTATTAGCAGAATATGAATACAGAATACAAAAAGGCGTAAAATTTGAAATACAAGAATTTGAAAAGATTGTGGTGATTAAAAATGACGACATACAGTTATGCACAGTAGACACTTGTGAATGTATAATCACTGTTGCAGGAAAAGAAAAAAGCACAAAATTATTAGAAAATGGAGAAAATTGTGGAGAAACCCACAAACAAATTGCAATAGATTGCAAAGAAAAAACAGAAGAAAATTGTGAAAGCACAAAAAATCAATGTAAATGGATAGATGGCCGATATGGTTGTAGAATAAAAACATTTGAAGTAGCATAAAAAAATGAAAAAAATAATATTAACAACACTGATTATCATCGGCTTATTTTTAATTACTGCATGTAGTGGAAACCAATCTAATGAATACAACATACATCAAGGAAAAGAAGGATTAATAATTGATTTTTTACCAAATGCACCACCCAAAGAAGTATATGAAAACAACCAGTTCTCATTAGGCTTTAATGCTCACAACGCAGGCACAGCAGACATAGACAAAGCAAAAATTGTGTTGAGCACTCAAAGAAGTTTATTTGAAAATTTTGAAGATCTTTATTATGCAAGATTAGATGGAAGAAGTTTAGAAAATCCTTATGGAGATACTGAAATAAAAGTAATTGACATCCAAACAAAAACAATTTTTGCATCTGAAATGCAAAAAACAGAATTCAAAATTAGTTATTGTTATCCTTATACTACTATTTTTTCAACAGACATATGTATAGACCCAGATATTCTTGGAGAAAAAACAAACAAGCCAGAAGAATGTCCAGAACAAAAAAGATCATTTAGAAACGGACAAGGAGCGCCAGTTGCTGTAATCTCAATGGATACAAAAATGTTACCCACAAAAACAGGAGTAATCCCCACCTTCAAATTTGAAATAGAAAATCTTGGAACAGGAACAGTAATAGCAAAAGATTCATATGAAACTGCCTGTTCTTCAACAGGACTAAAACCTGCAAAAGTGGGATTATTAGATGTAAGTAAAATTTATTTAGGATATGATCAACTAACCTGCACCCACAACCAACTAAAAATAGAACAAAGACAAGACGGGGATGAATATGTTGAGGTAGAAACTACTGAAATGATATGTGAAGGAACCGAAATTTCATACTCAAAAGAAGCATATTTAGGAAGCATAACCTTAACAATAGATTATGGATACAAAGATGAAACTAACACAAACCTATTTATAATAAAAAAACAAATATAAAAAAGCGAATTGTATTACGCTCTGAGCTTAAACTTATAGAAAAGTTTAAATACCTTAAAGAGGAAAAATAAATGAAAATGAAAATTAAGATAATAATATTAACAATTTTAGCATTAATAGTATTGGTTGGATGTACAGGCAGTGATACAGGAGAATACTCAAACTGGAAAACTGGAAATCAAGGAATAGTATTAGAGTTTAGCACAAACAGTCCGCCACAAGACCTATATGCTGGTGAAACATACCCTTTAGTTATTGAATTACGAAATAGAGGTGGATTCCCAGAAGAGGAAGACGACGAATTAGATGTTGATTTATACTTTTCTGGCTTTGACCGAAACTTAATAGATTTGTCATATGATGATTCAATAGAAATCGAAGGAAGAAAATCACAAACTAATCCCGAAGGCGGATTAGAATTTTATGAAGAAGAATTTGACGTAAGATTATACGAAGATGCAGATTCATTACCTCAAGACATAAGAGTAACATCCTGTTATTATTATGAAACACGAGCTCCAATCGACGTATGTATTGATCCAAACCCTACAAAAAATGATGAAGATACTTGTACTCCAGGAATGGTTTCAGGATTGGGCGGACAAGCAGCACCAATAGGAGTTACATCAATTCAACAAGAATCTCTAAAAGAAAAAGTAAGATTTACAATAAAAATATCAAATGTTGGTGGGGGAAAAGTATTCCGAGATGATGATTGTTTAAACCCAGAAAGAAGCGACAAAGACGTAGTAGAACTATTAGAAGTATATTTAGGGGATGAAGAATTAGATTGCAACCCATCAGAATGGATAAGAATAATAAATGGTGCTGGAACAATAACATGTACAGGAGATGACTTAGATGAAGACGAACCATCATACCGAACATCTTTAGGCATTCAGTTAGGATATAATTATAAAGATTCTATCACAAAAAGAGTTATTATAAAAAGGGTAGACTGAGGTAAAACAAAATGAAAAAAATAATTTTAGCATTATTTATTGTAATGATTATCATGTTAGTGGGATGTAAAAAAGAAGAAACAGGAAAAGTAAACCCCTTTGCAGGTGGAACAACAGGAATAAAAATGTCATTTTTAGAAGATGCACCACCCTTAGAAGTATTTGATAACGGAAACTTCCCATTTGAAATAGCAATTGAACTAGAAAACATTGGAGAAACAGATTTAGCAAAAACAGATGCAAGCGTAACAATAAAAGGACTTGACCCAGAAGAATTTGGTTTAAGTAATACAGACTTTGTTTTAACTCCTAGAGATGACCTAGAAGGAGCATCAAAAGATTCAGCAGGATTAATTGACGGCCAACTAACAGAAGTAACAATAGATGAATTAAATTATGAAGGAACAATTATTGGCGCAGAATTAGAAAGACCAATCGTAGCAAGCATATGTTACGACTATGCAACAAAAGCTGTAAGCGATTTATGTATAATAAAAGACATATTAAAAGATGACAGCAAAGTATGTAAAGTTGGAGAATCCAAACCCACATTTAGTTCAGGAGCTCCAATTCAAATAACCTCCTTAACAGAAAGAGCAGCAGGACAAAACAAAATTGAATTTGATTTTACAATAGCAAACCAAGGAAGTGTAAATAAAATATACAAAGAAAATGTAAACTGTGACGGAACAAGAAGTGTTGAAAATAAAGTAAAAGTAGAAGTTAGTGGAATAGACGGACTAACCTGTCAAGGAACAGACAGCGAAGGATACGTGAACTTACAAGATGGAACTAAAACAATAAGATGTAACGTAGAAATAGATTCTGCAACAGATTATGAAAAAACAATAACAATAGACCTAAGTTATTCCGTAAGTGATGACATATCAACAACATTAATAATAAAACACACAGAATAAATTTTTATTCTTTTTTATTTTTTAATTAATAATTCTTACTAACAGTTATCAAGACTTAGAAATCATAATATGTGCAAGCAAAGATTCTAACTGAATAAACTCATCACTACCTTCAACCATACGAAACTCAATCTCCCCACACTTATCTATAAGAGATACTTTAGCTTTATCATCAATATCTAAATTCCAAATTTCTTGCTGTATTTGCTTTATAATGTCGGTACCAGCTAAACCATACTTTAGCATGGTCTTTAATAATTCATTCCTAGATGCCTCAAAATCCTGCTTAAGAGCTAAAGTTAAAACAGTCTTTAATTCATCAGGTTTAGCAAAAGACGCTAAAGAAAAAACAGTTTCTTCAGTAATAGTATTAGAAATAGACGCACAACTTTGAAGTGTATTTTCTAATTTTCTACAATCACCATGACTAATCTGAAATAATGCCTCTTTAGCTTTATCATCAACTACTAAAGATTCTTTTTCAACAATAATATCAATTAATTTAAAAATTTCTTCTTTCTCCAATGGTTTAAAACGAAAAGCAGCACAACGAGACTGAATTGGATCAATAATTTTAGAAGAATAATTAGCAGCTAAAATAAAACGACAATTTTGAGTATAATTCTCCATAGTTCTACGCAAAGCCTGTTGAGCTTCCTTTGTTAAAGCATCAGACTCATCAAGATATATAATTTTAAATGGAACCTCACCAATCGCTTTAGTACGAGCAAAGTCTTTAACTTTAGTCCTAACAATATCAATGCCCCTTTCATCACTAGCATTTAATTCTAAAAAATTTTCTCTCCAAGTATCCTTAAACAATTGTTTAGCAATAACAACCGCCAAAGTAGTCTTACCAACACCAGCAGGACCAGTAAACAATAAATGAGGAAGATTCTTTTTTTCAACCAATGCTTTTATTCTCTTAATTATCTCAATCTGTCCTTTAATCTCCTCAAAATTTTGGGGCCGATATTTTTCTATCCAAATAGAATGTTCCATGAATATAAAAAAGAATTAATGTTTTAAAAAGATTGTTATCTTAAACAATATCTTCTTCAGCAATAACTAAGAAATCACCAATTGCAATAACAGCAGAAAAAGGAATTTTTAAACTACCACTAGCATCCTTTTCAAGTTCTAACTTTTCTGCATTAGCAGTAGGGTTTTTAAGAATAATATGAATTAATTCACCAGAACGAGTTTCAAACTCAACATCAGCAATATTACCATACGTTTTACCATTTTTAGATACAACAGTTTTGCCGATTATATCTCGTGAAAAGTTTTTGTCTTCATCCATATAATAACTAAAACATGAGGATATTTAAATCTATCGATTTTTTAGTATACATAACAAAACGGACACTTAAGTTCATTTTGAATGTCTAAAGACATAACAAAACGGACACTTAAGTTCATTTTGAATGTCTAAAGACATATAAATACCAACTAATTCTTAATATTAATGAAACTAACAATAATAAATGGCATAATACATGATTTAGCACATCATTTAGAAGATCAAATATTATTTGGATACTATAAAGACCATCCAAAAGAAAGAATAACCAACATTTTAGAAGAAAAAGATAGTTTTGATAAAATGTGCGCCTTCTTTTTCAAAGAACGATTAACAAAAAGCTTTGATTTTAAAAGAATAAAAAAAATAAATATTGAAATACTAAGAAGTTTAACTACCTTAACAATTTCAATTAAAGTAAAAGTAGATGATAACGAATTTAAATATCAACTTAAATCAATGATGACACAAAAATGAATCAAGATATGAAAAAAGCATGTCAATTAACCTGTGAACGAATAAAAGAATGTATTGAAAAATTCGATTCATTCAAAACTGAAAAAGAAGTAAAAGAATTCTTAGAAAAAAATGTAGAATTATCCTTTGAAACCATTGTAGCATCAGGAAAAAACGCAGCAAACCCACATTATTTTGGAAATGAAATATTAGAAAAAGGTTTTTGTGTAATAGACTTTGGAATCAAACATAACGGGATGTGTGGAGATGTAACACGAACAATATATCTTGGAACTCCCTCAGATGAAGAAAAAAAGTTGTATAATTATTTATTAAGAGAACATTATAAAATGTTAAAACAAGTTAAAATTAATGCAAAACCCAAATATATTGAAAAAGCATTTAGAAAAAGATTAGGAAATAAAAATAAATTATTTATACATGCATTAAGCCATGGATTAGGGAAAGAAGTTCACGCAAAAATGAACACAAAACTAAAAAAAGGAGAAGTAATCACAATAGAACCCGGATTTTACCTAAAAGGACATTATGGAATAAGAATAGAAGATGATGTCTGTGTTGGAGAAGGCGTATTAACAAAATTAAGTAGAGAATTAAAAATCATACCAAAATCTTAAAATAATAAATATAAGTTAGAAAATTACAAATCAATCAAAAATTTACCATTCTCCATAATAACTTTATCATCAATCAAAAATTTACCATTCTTTCTCAAATCTTTAATCATATCCCAATGAATTGCAGATTCGTTCTTACCGCCACCTTCTTTATATGCTCTTCCAAGCGCCAAATGGATAGTGCCACCAATCTTTTCATCAAAAAGTATTTGTTTAACAAACTTTTTAATACCAAAATTAAGACCAATACCAAACTCACCTAACCGCTTAGCTCCGGCATCAGTATTTAACATTTCTTTAAGAAATTCCTCATTTTTTTCTGCAGAAGCCTTAACAACCAAGCCATCCTTAAATTCCAATTTGACACCTTGAACCTCTCGACCCCCTTTGATAATGGGAAATGAATATTCAATAACACCATTAGCTGAATCATCAACAGGTGCAATAAAAACTTCACCATCAGGCATGTTTCTTTTACCATCACACTTAACACCCTGCCTACCATCAATACTAAAAGTTAAATCTGTATTCTCACCAATAATGTGAACCTTTTTACCTTCATCTAAAACTTTCTTAAGAGCATCCTGCTTCTTAGACTCTTCAGCCCAATCAACATTAGTTGCAGAATAAACAAACTCCTCAAACTCATCTAAAGACATTTCAGCATCCTGAGCAAGAGCCTGAGTTGGAACCTCTGTACCAACCCAATTATCCTGTTCTAAAAAGAAATCAGAAATTTTTTCAGTTACTTTACTTCTTATAGAAAACTTCTTTGGATCAACATTAGAAAATTCCTTAGTATTATATTCTGCACCTATACTAATCGTTCCCTGACAACTTTTTGCTTCATGCATTGCCAATTCAGGAAAAGATTTTAATTGTTCATCAGAAGCAAGAGTATAGTACGCATACCCAAAACCAGGTAAACCAATATGAACAACAGGGAAAGCACCCTTTTTCAAAATATTTTTGTAACATTCTAAGCCAAGCTCTCTCGCTTCAGCATCAAAAGATAATTTAATCTTATCACCCTTCTTAATTTTGATAGAATAATCGGTTAAAATTCTTGCTAACTCTTTAATTCTTGGATCCATAATCTAAGAAATAACTGATTGTTTTTAAAGTTTTATTTTTTAGGGTTGTTACCACAGGCAAGTATATCCAAAATCTATTTAAAGAGCAAGCGTTTAACGAAAAAACATGAGTAGTGTGGATTATGAAAAAGAAATGTATTCTTATGTGATAAATATAAATCAATTAGAAAGTGAAAATCAAATATTAAAAAGTACCGTAAATCAATTAAAAACAGAATTAGATGGATTAAAAACAACTCCTTTAATGGTTTGTGAAGTAAAAGATGTTTTTGAAAAAGAAGCAATAATAAAAGTACCAAACGGGAATGCCTTCTTAGTAAAATATAATTGTGAAGCAGAAAGATTAGTGCCTGGCGATCACGTATTTGTAGAACAAAGAAATTTGAATATTGTAAAAAAACATGGCGGTAATACCCAATTTGATGTAGAAAAATTTGTAATAATAGAAAAACCCGATTTAAGTTGGAATGATATAGGTGGGTTAAAAGACCAAATAAGAGAAATAAAAGAAGTAATTGAACTCCCACTAAAAAAACCAAAACTATTCAAAAAAATAGGAATACAACCACCAAAAGGAGTATTGTTACATGGCGAGCCAGGAACTGGAAAAACATTATTAGCAAAAGCCGTTGCAGCATCTACCAATTCAACATTCATCGAAATCGTTGGCTCAGAATTAGTACAAAAGTTTATTGGAGAAGGAGCAAAACTAGTGAAAGATTTATTTCAAATGGCAAGAGAAAAAGCACCATCAATAGTATTCATAGATGAATTAGATGCAATAGCATCACAAAGAATAGAGGTAGGTACTAGTGGAGAAAGAGAAGTACAAAGAACCTTCATGCAATTATTAGCAGAAATAGATGGATTTGATAATTTGGGAGACGTAAAAATAATTGGATGTACAAATCGAAAAGACATTCTCGATTCAGCAATCATAAGACCTGGCAGGTTAGACAGATTAATTGAAGTGCCTCTACCAAATAAACAAGGAGTAAAAGAAATATTTAAAGTGCATTGCAAAAACATGAATACAAAAAAAATAAGTGTTGACAAACTAAGCAATCTAATGGAAGGAATGAGCGGAGCACAAATAAAATCAGTATGCACAGAATCAGGATATTTTGCAATAAGAGACAAAAGAGGAAGTGTGGAAGAAGAAGACTTCATGAAAGCAATAGCGAAAGTAAGTATTGACGAAGAAGAATTAGATAGTAAAATGTTTGGTTAATTATTGAAAATAAGCATTAAGTTCTCTTTCTAACTCTTCAACATCAAATTTAGAAGGTAAATCTGCAGTTTTTGTATCAACAAAAGTTCCAATAAAATTATGAAATCCTCTTTGAAATGCAACAGCGGCAGCATAAGGAGCTATAATTTCTCCAGGTTTAGTACAAACACGATCATTTGTTTTATCATTCCTATAAAATTGTTTAAAAACAACAATGGCAATATCTCCGGGAAGAATAGGAAGATAACCTTCAAACTTAGGTCTACGTTCAATAGTATTAGGATTATCAATACCAAACTCAATAAAATTATCTCTTCCTCTTAAAGGACGAATTACCCTGCCACGAACAAGATAAAAAGGAAATCCGCCACCAATAACAAGGTGATCAACGCCACCTTCTTCAGTTACGCTTAAATTACCAAACTTTTTTGTCATAAATAAAAGTAATAAATACTAATTTAAAAAGATTTCTGGAAAAAAAGAAAAGTGCTCATCAGTTACTCTTTTATATCATCCTTTCGTCAATTGGTGTTCACCAGATCATCGCACAATTAATAAGAGATAAAAGTAGTTTATAAAGGTTTATGCTAAAATAAAGAAAAAAGAAATTATTTTTAGCTCAGTCTTACTAAAATATAATTTAATTACTAATTATGATCAACTAACTCAATTTCAAATGTACCGCTTTCACCATCACCTAAACTGTTAATTAACCAAGCCATAAGATATTTATCTTTAATTTTTATTTCAGTAAGCTTATTCACCTCAACACCTTCACTATCCGTCCGTTTAGTAGTAATCAACGAAAAAGTTTTCTTTCCAGACATAAATTTGTGCGATTGCATCCACTTACCTTCGATTTTAATTTTAGTTTTAGCCATATTATCACCAATTAAAAAAGATTTACGCTGTTATTTAAACTTTTGGTTTAAAAAACATATAATTGGTTCAAGAATTCAAATTAATATCAAAACAAACTCTTGATTCTTGGGGAGAAAATTGTCCGCACTTAACTAGTTTAATTGATTTACACACTTTTTTGTTTTGTTTGCAAACTTGTTTTATTAATTGTTTTTTTTCTTTTACTAACTTTTTATCATCAATATCAAGAAAAGAATAAAGATGAATGACTCCCTTCTTTTTTATTTTAGTTAATGCCAGTTCTAAAAAAGATTCAGCAGATTTTGGAAGAGGCATAATAATTCTATCAAACTTTTTCTTGATTTTAGGAAAAATATCATTAACATCACCATTAAACAATTTAATATTATCTAATTTGTTAAGCTTAACATTTTCCTCTGCAAACTCATGCGCAAGAGGATTTATTTCAATAGCAAAAACTTCTTTTGCCTTAGTATTTTTTGAAATTGTAACTGGAAACGGCGCAATACCTGAAAACATTACCAAAACAGATTCATTTAATTTAACTAATTGAAAAATACGCTTCCGTTCAGTAGATGTTCTACTAGAAAAATAAGCTTTTTCAGGATTAACACTTAATCTAACATCATTCTCTTTATGAACCGTAGTTTTTCTTCTTTCACCAGCAATAATTTTTAAAACAGGCGTTCTAAAAACCCCAGAATACTTTTTTACTTTTTTTGTAACAACTTTAATATTTTTAAAATGATTTAAAATCTTTTTTCCAATTCTTTTTTCTTTTTTTATTAATTCAATAGGAAAATCATTAAAAATAAGTAGATCTCCAACAAAATCAAAAGAAGAAGGTAAAATAGATAACTCTTTTTTTGTTAATTCTTTTTTTAATAATTCTTTTAATTTCATTTTTTATAATAATACCAAAATTGCACCAAGGACAATAATCAAAGTTGCAATAGTCTTTTTTAAAATGTGTTTTTCTTTAAAAATTCTTCCACCAAAAAAAGTAATAATAACACTACCTGAACTACCTACTGCATTAGCAAGAACAGCATGTGCTCCAGGAAAAGACATTGCAAAATACATCAGAATATTTCTAAAAAACATGATAACCGTAATAAAAGTTATTTTTTTAAAATCTCTCTTAAAATCATTCAAATCTTGAAAACCATAAGTGGATACTTCTTTAAATGTAACCAACAAACTAATAAAAAACCAAGTATAAAAGAAAACAGTAAGAAAGTTTTCTTCAAGTAAAATATGTCTCTCAAGAATCGTAGTAAACGAAAAAAGCAAAATGATAAACAAATACATTCTTAATTCTTTATGTTTAAAAACAGTCTTAAAAGGGTCAAGAAAACTCCTATGACTAAACTCCAAAACATAAACTCCAAGAAAAATAATAATAATTCCAATAAAATTTATCAACGAAGGAAACTCACTTAAGAATAACATACCCAAAACAAGAACAAAAAGATTACCCAAACCACCCAAAGGAGCAATTTCACTAATCTTAGAATGTTTAACTACCTTATTTCGATGCAAAATAGCCCAAGCACCAATAACTGCAATAATTAAAACAAAAATCATACCCTTCATAGAAATTCTTAAATTAATAAACAAAGACAAAATAGCTAATAAAATAAGATTAATAAAAGACCTGAAAGATGTGAATTCCAAAGCATGCTCATGAGTTAAAACATCCTTTCTAGTAATAAACGCAATAGAACCAATAATTACTCCAACTAAAACATACACCCACCAAGGAAGTGTAATTAAAAACTCATACATTTTACAGGAAATCTCCTAAACTTTTTTGTTTTTTCTTATCTTCGCTCTTTTTTAACTTTTCTAAAGAAGACTCAACTCGTTCAACAGAAAAATCATGTTCATCAACAAGAATTTTTTGAATTTTTGCTTTATCTAAAGGTGCCCATTCTAATTTATAATCATCAGTATGTGGAAGTTTTTTAAACAAATTAAAAACTTCTTCCCAAGGATATGAAAAAAAATCATCCCATTTTAACTCCTTAAAAAATTCATCCCAATTATCAGTTTCTTTAACTTTTTTTAATGCCCCTTTTGGACCAACACCTTTAATACCCCCCACATTAAAATCCGTACCAATACACATACTTAAAATAATTAATTTATCACGATCTATGCCCAACTCATTGAAAATTTTGGCAGCACTTATGATTTCAGGTTTAACAGTTTTATACCCCAACCCATGAATCTTTTTTCTTCTACCTGCAAGAGATAAATTATGAATAAGAAGATTACAACCAAACAACAAACTATCATAATCCTGACTCACACAAGCATACGCTTCACCCTTACTAACCATATAAGCTGCTTGAGCCTCTCCCTCACTAACAGCTTGAACAATAGGAATACCAAAGGCACGTATAAGCTCTTTAGAATCATTAACCATCTCTTCAGTTAATTTAGAAAAACGAGAGGCAAACTTTTTCATAGAATTTATGTCTTTTTCATTAACAGCAATTTTATACTTAGCTTCAGCTTCTAATTTAAGCTTTTTTCTACGTTCTCTCTCTTTCTTTTTTAAATCTGGTGCTTCCCCATCAAAAACAAAAACTGGTTTGATACCCACTTCTAAAAAACGAACCAACCTGCTAAATAATCCAATCAAATGAGAAGTTACATGGCCCTTAGAATCTGTTAAAAGAGACCCATCAACACTCCTGATGGTTGTTAAAAATTGATATAACATATTAAAAGTATCAAAAACAAGAACTTTATCTTTCAAATCTTTAAGTTCTATTTCTTCTTTAGTTATCAAATCTTTAAGTGAAACACCCATGTGTGTAAAAAGAATAGGAAGTATATAAAATTAAGCTTTACTCCAAGCAAGCAAACCCCACATAACATACATCCAAATTATTCCAAAAAAAGGAATTAACAAAAGAACAGCCCACCAACCGGGTTTGTTCATTCTTTCACAAATTTTCCACTGCCAAACAACAGAAAAAATAGTGAAAATAATTGCAGAAATTAAAAAAATCATTAAAAAAAACACCAAAATTAAAAAAAATGCAGGATTAGTGGGGTTTATTATTTTAAGCTTATCTATAAAAAAAGAAATTAGCATAATAATTAAATATGAAATAAATCCTCCAATAAATACTAAAAAAGGCCACCAATGCATTTTAGCAAGAGCGGGAAGCATCAAAAGATTAGCAATAGGAATCCAGGCCAACCAAAATTTAGAATAATTTAACTTTTTAGCCACCTTTTGTAAAGTTAAACCTATAAAAACATAAGTAAAAACTAAAGAAAGTACATAAAAAATGAGCATAATTACAAAAACTTCTGAAGAGTATAAAGCCGAACTAAACATTTCAAACATAATAAATACTGATATAAACAAGTATTTAAATATATCCATTCACACAACTAACAAATGAAAGGACAAATCAATGCATTACCATTTATAATTATCATCAGCATAATATTAATTGGATTAATTGCAGTATTCTTTTATCAAAAAACATCAGAAGTAAATACAACAGTAATAGGATTAGAACACACAAATTTTCTAAAAAATATAGAAAAAAAAGTAAATGAATACTCCACTAGAAATAAAGGAAGCACAGAAACATTTTCTTTCACCATACCCGAACAAATAGAAATGGTTTGTTTTATTGATAGAAACGGAACAATACAAAAATTTTCAAATCCAGAAATAGACATACAAACCAATTTAGAAACAGATAAAAACATTTTTTTTAAACCAAAAGAATTTCATTCAGCAAAAATAGAAAATTTTGAAATAGAAACAAATCCTCTTTGTATCAAAAACATAAATTCAAAAATCAACTTAAGATTAGAAAGTTTAGGAGAAAAAACAAAAATACTTGCGGCAAATCCTGAAGAGATAAAAAAAAGTGAATGTACCTCTTTGATTTATAATGGAGATGATAAAGAAAAAATTGATATAACCTTTATTGGTTATGGATATGATACTAACAAAAAATTAACAGATGATGCATTAATTTACATAAAAAACGTATTTGAAACACTTGAACCTTATTCAAACAACAAAAACAAATTCAATTTTTATCAAATAAATGAACCAACAAAACATTGTGAATTAACATATTATATAAAATGCAATAATTTTGAAATAAAAAAACAAGCATCAAAATGTCCAACAGATTTTATAATAGTTCTTACAGAAAGAAATAAAATATTAAATTTAGCAGCACCAATAAGGAGTTCAGCTATTGGAAATTTAGTAAAAATTAATACTGCAGACAACACATTAGTATTAGCACACGAATTTGGACATGCATTTGGTGATTTAGGTGATGAATACGTGGATGATGCATATTATGGACAGTTTAACATAAAAGCTGATGAAATACCCAATTGTGACAAAGTTAATTGTGATTCTTGGAAAGATGTAAATGGAACATCATGTTACAAAGGATGCACATTAAGCACACTATATAGAGCAACAAAAAATTCAATAATGAATCTTTACTTCAAAAAAGGTGGAGATGTTTATGGACCAATAAATAAAGAAGAAATAGAAAATAAATTGGGGCTGTACAAATGAAAAAAATAAGTTTGATTTTATTATTATTACTAATTCCTTTAGTTTATGCAGAACCAACATCAATAAACGTAATTAATCTTGAATATAATAATGAAAACATAAACATATTAGAAAAATTTAACACAATTGGATATTACCCTGATAGAAACATACAACCTGAAGAAGGATATTTATTAAAAATAATATCACAAGAAAACACAGTATTGTATTCTTTTACCTTTTTACCACCTACAAAAGAATATTTAGATGGTTTTGATGGAACATACAATTTAGGAAGGAGTGAGATAAAAAACAAATTCAATTTTTCATTAATAATACCCTCATTTGAAAACGAAAAAGAAATAGTAATAACAAAAGAAAACGAGCAAATGAGTTTTGACTTAAATAAAACCAAAAACACAAAAACAATAATTTTGGGATTAATAATCTTGCTCATAGTTTTCTTTTTTATAATATTAAGAAAAAAGAAAAAATGATTTATTTAAAGTTGAAGAAAAATAATATTACGAAAGTCTTTAGATAACTTTTCTTGTGAAGTTTTTGTTAAATTACCTGATGTTAATAAAATTGAAGGTAATTTTTTTAATTCACCACCAACATAAGTAGCATGAAGATCAGAATCATTTAAACGTTTTTTATTCTTAGCTTTACAAAAATAAATTAAAGTTCCAATACTGCTAGAAATTTCAACCTCTAAATCAATTTCAGAATCTTTTTTAATGATTTCATAAGTAATAATCTTGGAGTTAATACCAACAAAATAATCATTCACTTGTTTAAGAAATTTATCAGAGGAATCAATCTTTTTCTCAAAATGTTTTTGAATATCTTTTTTGTGTTTTTTTACTATAACCTTTTTTTCTGTTTTTTCAACATCAATAACTTTTGGTTTAACCTCTTTTTTAACTTCTTTATTAACAATAGGTTTAACCTCTTGTTTAATTGGTTTTGGTTTTTCCTTTATTTCTTTTAACTCTTTAACTTCCTCTTTTACTTCTTCTTTAATTACTTCCGGTTTCTTTTCTTCTTTTACTTCCTCTTTTACTTCCTCTTTTACTTCCTCTTTTTCAACTTCTTTATTAACAATATGTTTAACCTCTTTCTCAACTTCAACAGGCTTAACTTCATTTTTAGGTAATAATAATTTACGAATATTATCACTAGCTTCATCATTAGATAAAGAATAAAATTTCCAAAAAATTTCTTTTTTGTTTTTGTAAGTCACTTCTAATGGAACTGCAAAATCTTTAATATTTCTCAATGAAACTCTTAACAAAGGAAGAATTTTAGAATCTCGGATAACCAGTCTTTCCTTTAACTCATTAAATGCAATTTTGTCCTTTTGGTGCAAATAATCTGAAAATCCTTCTAACATTTTTTTTTGCTCAGGAAGAAAATACAATGGAGAAGAACCCATCTTTAAATTACTAATTTTAATGAGCTTTTTTGATAAAAGATCAGATAAGTGAGCAGAAGCAATATATGACTCAACTTTCATATTATTTGCCAGGTCCATAGGCACAATAGGGCCCTTATTTCTAATAAACGTAATAATATCTTCTTGATTCATAAAAAGAAATCATCAAAAGGCATTTATATATATTTCTAGTTTAGAAAGCAATTATGAAAGATTAATAACACAAAAACAACTAATGACGAACCCATTTAACTTCTACAAGCATTCTTTCGCCAATGCGAA
>CAYRWJ010000003.1:0-652 GCA_964427985.1 uncultured Methanosarcinales archaeon | reverse complement strand
GCGAAGAACTATTCTCACTACGTTCAAACAGCCCAACAAAAATTAAGGTCTAACCAACTTAACTTCCACAAGCATTCTTTCGCCAATGCGAAGCGAAGAACTATTCTCACTACGTTCAAACAGCCCAACAAAAATTAAGGTCTAACCCACTTAACTTCCCAATAAGTAACATCACCTTCAGCATCAACAGCAGCAATCATAAGCCTTTTTTTGGTTGAATGAGCAACTCTATTTTTAGCAGAGAATTCATACCAAGTTAAACTTTCACCTTCATGAACAGGATAAATGACCCATTTAGCATGATCCTCGCCTGGTTTAATACCTCTATCATAAACTCTAAAATCAGCACCAAACTTTAACGCAGTCTTAACTATATAACCTCTATCTCGTAAATCCTTAAATACAGTATATCTTATCCAAAAATTCTTTTCAAAACGTTTAGCTTTATTGATATAATCTATTTTTTTAAGTTCCTTTTTTTTACCATCAAAAACACGAATCTTTTTCTTTTCAAGTAAGTATAAAGCTTCTAATAAAGAAAGTTGAACCTGACCATCATCTAAAATATTACCATACCTACCATTATTAAATAAATCTCTAGCATCATCATTTGCCGCAGTAAGTATTCTTTCTCTTGCAAATAAAGTCTTCA
>CAYRWJ010000002.1:0-43797 GCA_964427985.1 uncultured Methanosarcinales archaeon | reverse complement strand
AAAAGCACCTTCTTGATATTAATGAAAATTTTGCTTCTGATGCGTTAAGAGTTTTAGGTTTTGCTTACAAGACAAGTAATAAAAATAAACGTATTGAAAAAAATATGATTTTTCTTGGTTTACAAGGAATGATTGATCCCCCACGTGAAGAAGTTAAAACTGCCATTGCCAAATGTAAGAAAGCTGGAATTAAAGTTGTTATGATTACTGGAGACCATAAAAATACTGCTTTAGCCATAGCTCATGATCTCGGAATTGAAGGAACGGCTCTAACCGGAAATGAATTAGACAGACTTAACTTAATTGATATTGTTGATGAAACTAGTATTTATGCGCGTGTTGATCCTAAACACAAATCTAAACTTGTAGATGCACTCCAAAAAAAAGGATATTTTATTGCTATGACGGGGGACGGAGTTAATGATGCCCCCGCACTTAAAGAAGCAGATATTGGTATTGCGATGGGTATTACGGGTACTGATGTTGCTAAAGAAGCATCAGATATGATTTTAACAGATGATAATTTTGCGTCTATTGTTAGCGCAGTTGAAGAAGGTAAGACAATTTTTAGTAATATTAAGAAGTTTGTTTCTTATTTATTAAGTGCTAATACGGGTGAAGTATTCACTGTTTTTGGAGCCATGGTTATGGGAATGACATTACCAATTACTGCAATTCAAATTTTATGGATTAATCTTATTACTGATGGCCTTCCTGCTTTAGCACTGGGGGTTGAAAAAACTGAACCCAACATCATGGACTCTCCCCCAAGAAGTAATAAAGAAAAAATTGTTACTAAAAGTGAAGCCAAATTTGTATTCATTATTGGTATTTTAATTATGGTTGGAACTTTAAGCTTATTTAGTTTTGGTATGGCAACTAAAGGTTACGCTTATGCTTCCACTCTTGCCTTTTGTACTTTGATGATTTCACAAATGTTTAATGTATTTAATAATCGTTCTGAAAAATTAAGTATTTTTAAATTAAACTTTTTTAGTAATAAGTTTTTACTCTTTGCAGTTTCAACGTCAATTTTACTTCAAGTATCAGTAATATATGTTCCTTTCCTTTCAAATATTTTTGGCACTGTTGCTTTAAGTTTAAAAGATTGGGGCTTGATAGTGCTTGTTTCCTGTTCAATTTTAGTGGGAGGAGAAATCTTTAAGGTGTTTAAAAAATGATTGAATTAATAAAACTGTTTGCGTTTAATTTTCCAATTTGGTATCATTTAATTATAATAATTATATCTTTAATCTTACTTGCTAAAGCAGCTTATTTTTTGGTTTTGGGTATTGCTAATTATGCTAAAAAATTAGGTATTTCTGAATATTTGGTTGGTTTACTTATTGTTGCTGCAGGTGCTTCTGCTCCAGAATTTTTAGCTTCGTTAAGTGGAGTTTTTTATGGTTCTTCTTCCATAGTATTTGGTACAATCTTTGGTTCTAATTTATTGGGTATAACCTTAGTTCTTGGTTTATTAGCTATTGTTGGTAAAAAACTACCCATGAACCAAAAAGTCTTTGAAAAAACTAAATGGGATGTTTTAATTCTTATTGCGCTTCCATTTCTTTTATTATTAGATGGCAAACTCACCATTATTGATGGCATAGTTTTACTTATTGCTTTTGCTTTTTATGTTTCTTTACTTTGGAAAAGAGAAGGACAATTGGGTAAACTTAAGAAAGGGGTTAAAATTAATTTTATTTGGAAAGATGCTTTGATTTTTATTTTAAGTTTAATTGTTGTTTTACTTGCTTCTAGATTTTTAGTTGATTTTTCTATGCAAATTTCTTTTATTATGAACTGGCCTTCTTTTATTGTTGCAACGCTTCTTATTGGTTTTGGTGCATCTATTCCTGATTTATTTTTAGGGCTAAATTCAATTAAAAAAGGGCATGAAGGGGTTGCGTTTGGGGACATTATGGGTAGTATGATTCTTAAATCACTTTTATTTTTTGGAATTTTTGCCTTAATGACTACTTTAAAATTTAATGTTTTAAATAATATTTTTATTGGAATATTAACCATTATTACCAGCATGCTTTTATTTTATTTTGTTAAAAAAGGTTTTTTAACTAGAATTAATGGTATTATTTTGTCATTATTTTATATTATATTTTTAGTTGGACAATTTTGGTTTTTTAATTAAGCTCTTAGAATAGGAAGTAGTATTTCTCTTAAAGCAATAAGTTTTATATACTACAAGCATTACTTTTCAATCATGAAAACATTATTAATTAATGCAACATATAAAAATAAAATAAAATTAAATATTTCTTCTATTAAGAAACTTCCTAACAAAGTGGGGTTAATTACCACAGTTCAATTTGTTAACCAACTAAAAGATATAAAAGTTAAACTTGAAAAAGCAGGTAAAGAATGTTTTATTAAAAAATTTAAACAACCGTTTTGTGGTCAAGTTTTAGGATGTGAATCTAGTTCTGCTAAAATAAAAGAAGCTGAAGCAATTCTATTTGTTGGAACTGGTAAGTTTCACCCTATTAATGTTGCTTTAGAAACTAAAAAACCAGTTTTTGTTCTTAATCCTATGACAGGTTTAATAAACGAATTAGATAAAACCGAGATTAACCGTATTGAAAACAAAAAACGAACAGCGTTATTAAAATATCATTCTGCTAATAATATTGGCATTTTGGTTTCAACAAAATTAGGTCAAGAAGATTTTAATTCTGCATTAAAACTTAAAACAAAATTAGAAAAACAAAAAAAGAATGCATTTATTTTCATCGAAAATAATATTAATTTTCAAGCTTTAGAAGATTTTTCGTTTATTCAAGCATGGGTTAATACTGCTTGTCCTAGAATCATTGAAGACTTTACTTGTATTAATCTTTCAGAAATTAAATAAACCGCAAGATTCTTAAACTATTCTTCTAACAATCAAATATGAAACCTGAATTATTATCACCCGCAGGGAATTTTACTAGTTTAAGAGCGGCCATTCAAGCTAAAGCAGATGCAGTATATTTTGGAGTTAATGAATTAAATATGCGTTCTAATGCTAAAAACTTTAAATTGTCTGATTTAAAAAAAATAAAAACTGTTTGTAAAAAAGTTAAACGTTATCTTACTCTTAACACAATTGTTTATGAAGATGAATTAAAACGGGTTGAACAAATTATTAAAACTGCCAAACCTTATATTTCTGCAGTAATTTGTTGGGATTTATCTGTTATTCAAATTTGCAAAAAACACAAAGTTCCTTTTCATATTTCGACACAAGCATCTGTATCAAACTCAGAATCTGCTAAATTTTACAAAAAGCTTGGAGCAAAAAGAATAATCATTGCAAGGGAATGTAGTTTAAAACAAATTAAAGAAATAAAATCTAAAGTAAATATTGAATTAGAAGTTTTTGTTCATGGTGCCATGTGTGTAGCAGTATCAGGAAGATGTTTTATGTCTCAATTCACTTTTGGAAAATCTGCCAATCGAGGGGAATGTCTTCAAAATTGTCGAAGAGAATATGTTATTAAAGACATTGATAAAGAATTCGAACTAAAATTAAATAATAATTTTGTTATGTCTGCTAAGGATTTATGCACTTTAGAATTCATAAGCAAATTAAAATCTGCAGGCATTTCATCTTTTAAAATTGAGGGAAGAAATCGTTCTCCAGAATATGTTAAAACAGTTACCGAAGCGTATAGAGACGCTATTGATAATAAATTAACAAAAATTAGAATTAAACAATTAATAAAAAAATTAAAAACGGTTTATAATCGGGGTTTTTCTTCTGGTTTTTATTTAAATCAACCAATTAATGAGTTTACTAACAAATATGGTTCTAAAGCAACTAAAAATAAACAATATGTTGGTAAAGTTACAAATTATTATAACAAAAATAATGTAGCGGAAATATTAATAGAGAGTAATACATTCAAAAAAGGAGATGAATTAATGATTCAAGGTCCTACAACGGGAGTTATTACACTTAAAGCAAAAGAGATTATTCAAGAGAAAAAAACCACCACAACAGCTAAAAAGGGCACTATAACAATTAAAGTTAGTAAAGTTAGAAAAAATGATTTAGTTTTTATCGTTTCAAAATTATAATTATTACAATTAAAAATGCTAAAATTCCAATAGAAAATAATAATATTTTTTGTCCTTTTTCATTTATGTTTAAATTATCTACTTTAAAATTAGATTCTTTATTTTCTACTGTTTCTTCAATTTCTTCTTTTTTTATTTTATCTTTTTTCAAATTTGATACCCACATTCCAATACTTTCAACAAATTGTTTTAATTTTGATTTTTCTTCAACAGCAACAACAATTGGTTCAGGTTCGGGTTCAATTTCTTCTTGTGTTTGATAAACAATTTCTTCCACCACACATTCTTTTTCTAATAAAGGTTGTTGTAAGGTTGTTCCGCAATTGTTTCCATCAAAACATCTTTGAGTTTTTTTCTCATCAATACATTTTCCAAATCCTTCACATATCCAATCTTCTTTACAAACTTCTATTACTTCTTCTGTATCATCACCGTCACCACCGCCACCACCCCCTCCACCATTAAGATTAGGAGTACTTGCGGTTACGGTAAGACCTTTTAGTGCTGAATGATTTAATCCAGCTACTTTAAAATAATTTCCTTCTACTGCACAAGTATATGCGCCAGTTGTACCTGGGCAAGGAATATTTGTTTCATTTGCATTTGAACAATCTGAAGAAAGAGAAGATATTAAATCTACTTCTGCATCCACAACACACACATAATTAAATGTTGATGTTGATTTATTTATATAAACTGTTTTTGTAAAATTTTGTGAACTTAAATTCAGTCCTTTTACTATTAAAGTTCCACTTTCTGCTACATAATCCAGTTCTAAACTAATATTTTCTTGACTAAAATTCCAATTAAATGTTACTAACGTATTATTTGCAGCATCAGTTAAATTTAAAGCATTCACATCAGAAAGTTCTGTTTCATTTAAACTCCCATTAACATAAATATTAAGTTCTACTGAAGAGGTTATATTTGATGCATTTGCATTTAGTCTTACTTTATCATTAACTACTAAAGTAACAGTTTGGTTTACTACCTCAGTTCCATCAGTTACGTTAAACAATATAGAATATGTTCCCGCATCTGCATAATTTGTTGTCCAATTAAATGAGTTTACATCTTGTGTAAACAAGGAAGAGTTTATTCCATAAGTTAAAGTGTCACTATCTTCATCGCTTACGTTTAAAGTTATATTAACAACATTTGATTCATTAAAAATATAAATTATTTGTGTATTATGTATTATTGGAATGTGTGTAAAATTAATATCTCTTTGTTCGCTTTTTCCCCAATTTTCATTATAATCTTGTGCGAATACTTTATAGGTTATGTTTTCTCCTACTTTAAAAGTGTGATTTAGATGACAAGTTGTATTTGTTATAAATGCATCCACATTCATTGAGTAATTTGTTGTTCCATTTATTTCTAAACTACAATTTATTATTTGTGATACATCATCATATGTTGTTACACTCATATTTTGTATTAATATTCCAGTAACATATCCATCTGAAGGAGAAGATATTGTAAAGTTCACTTGCGGTGTTTCATTTTCAAATATATCTTGATAAAATATCAAGGAAAATTCTTGAGGTCCGTCAGTTACATAATAACCCTGGATAGTAATATTATATTCGCCTAATGCAGGAGTGTTTATTTCTACTTGTTCTACATTGTTTCTACCATCTACTTCACCCATATTTGTTGCTTTTGTTGCTAACTCAGAGGGGTTATCTTTATCTAACAACCATCCATAATATCCTGTTCCATCAGCATAAGTTAAGTTAATACCTAAATCTGTTGCAAGTTCAATATTTGCAAAAGGAGTTGCAGGAGGATCACTCCATACCAAAGTTACTTTTAATTTTTCTGCAGTATGAGATAGATTAAATGAGTAATTTAATAGTTCTCCGGTTGAAATATTTCCTTCTACAATATATGAGTTTGCATTTAATGCTGTTTTTGTTGCTTTTTTAGCGTCTACTAATCCCCAACCATAAGTATAATCTGGGCCTACATTTCCCAGGTCTGTTGCAGTATGAATTAAAATTGCTTTATCTGTTGAAGGAATTCTATCTACTTCATTTGTTTTATTATATGCTTCATGCATTAATGCAACTATTCCAGATACTACTGGTGCTGCCATTGATGTTCCACACAGTCCACCGTAAGAATCAGATGGTAATGTTGAAGTTATCTTATTTGAATCATAAGTTCCGCAACCAATTGCCACAATATCTGGTTTGATTCGTCCATCATCTGTCGGTCCTAATGAACTATAAAAACTTATTTCCATATCATCATAATCAATTGACCCAACAGTAATTACATTTTTTGCTGTTCCTCCCGGACCAAGGGTACTATTATAACCAAGACTACCAGAATTTCCAGCAGAAAACACAATACTTATTTTATCATCAGTTTCTGATTTATCACCATAGATTATGCT
Organism: uncultured Methanosarcinales archaeon; assembly: GCA_964427985.1. Classification (GTDB taxonomy): domain Archaea; phylum Nanobdellota; class Nanobdellia; order Woesearchaeales; family JABIAG01; genus JABIAG01. Next base: position 37,316 of record CAYRWJ010000002.1, on the reverse strand, counting down.
ATCATAATAACTTGAAAAAGAAGTATAATCACCAAAATAAGGATTAACGTTGGGATTGTATCCCCAAGAATTTTGAGATACTACCGCAGAATATGTTGAAACGGAAATATTTGTTTCATTATTTAATTCAATGGCAGAGTTTGGCCATTCCCACGAAATCAATTGTGCAACATTTGGTGCTTGTCCCTTATAAAGTGGATTACTTGTTCCATTTCCCATCATTATTCCGGCTACATGAGTTGCATGTGGCTTTATTGAATGTCCAGAGTCTCCAATAATTAATTTATCACCTATATCTACATGACTTCCAACCCAACCCTCATCCCATTCTGCTATTGAAATTCCCTCTCCCGTCAAATTTAAAATATTCCAGATTTGTGAAGTTTTCATATATGACCGCACATTATTATTAAATGTAGTAAAAACAGGTACTGATTCTAAGAAATAAACTGTCTCTTCAGATGCTAAATGATTTATATCTCCTATTAATTCTATTTCTATGGCGTCCAAATCATTTGAAATTATTTTTCCATACTTTTTTGCAATTTCTTCTTTTTCTTTTTCTTTTACATCACTATAAAAAAATATTTTTGCTTTGTTTTCTATTTCTTGTTTTATTTTTGTTTGAGGTTTTATTTTTCCAAGAACTTCATAACCCCTTACTTGACCCTCTGAATTCTGAGTTTCTTCAATCAACCTATTTTTTGTATTTTTTATATTAACTACATAAATATTTTTTTGTATTCTTTCAACAACGTTTAACCCAGTTACATTTCCTTTTATTACCACATACCCTTGAACTTCTTGAGAATTTGTTACAAAATTTGATTCTTCAAAAAATTTAGTATTTATTTCGTTTTTTTCTGATGCTAAAACTAATGATGTTAAGAAAATTAATACTATTAATAATACTCCCCACTTCATTTTATTTTAACATTAAACCTTCATTTTTAAATAAATTATTACTCAACCCTTTACCTATATTAAAACTTTGTTCTGCCATAATTTTTGAGAACAAATCTAATAATCCCATTTCGTCTTCAAATGGTTCTATTTCGGTTTCAATATCTAACTGGTCTTCAATAAGTTTTAGTGCTTCATCTTTTCCGCCAAAAGCATCTATTAATCCTAGTTTTTTTGCTTGTAATCCTAAATAAATATCTGCTTCTTTAACTTCAAGTATTTGTTCATCTGTTAAACCCCTATTTTTCTTTACAGATTCTAAAAAATATTCATGCATTAAATCTAACTTTTCTCTTAATCTGGTTTCATCATCAGTACTTAATTCTTTAAATGGACTTTTAATATCTTTATATTTTCCAGATGTTAAAGGTATGTAACTTATATTGTATTCATTTAAAAATCCTGAAAATTCTAAGTATGCTCCATTTACTCCTATACTTCCTACTAAAGATAATTCTGATGATAAAAGAACATCTGCTGCTGATGCAACCCAATACCCTCCTGATGCACCAACATCTCTAACATATGCTATTACTGGTTTTTCAGTTTTTAATACTGCATCCACTATTTCTTTACTTCCAACTGGGCTTCCGCCAGGAGAATTAATTTCTAAAATTATTGCTTTTATTCGTTTATCTTCTTCTGCAATTTGTATTTTTTTCACTATACTTGAAGATGATTGACTTTTTGTAAATAATGAATTTGCGCCCTGCGTCGTAATTACTCCTTCTACTTTTATTAAAGCCACATTTCCACTATGTTCAGGCATCATATATCCAATAACTGAAAGTACAATTAAAACAAGAATTATTATTACCCAGACAGGAAGTTTTCTTTTTTTCATCAATTAAATCCTTGAGTTAAAACCTTTATAAATTTATCGTTGTAAAAAAAGTTAAAAAAAAGAAAAAGAAATTTTTTATTTGGTTTTTTCTAATGCGATTTCTATTGTGGAAACTCTTACTTGTTTTCCTTCTTTATTTTCAAATTCTTCACTGTCAATTTTAATATCTTTTACTTTTACACTTCCTTCTAGAAATCTTTTTGCAGAAACTTCCGATACATCTACTGCTCTTGCAATAAACTTACCTCTTGCTTTTACTATCACTTCTTCTGCGCCCTTTGTGGTAAATTGCATTACTACTCCCGTAACATAGTTCATAAACGGTCGGTTCCCAATAAATATTGAGTTGTCATCAGACATTTTTACCTCCTTGTTTTTACTAATCTTGTAACATACCCAGTTATAACATTTCGTAATTTCTTACTTTTTATATCTGCGGAGTCTTCTACCAGGGGTTTGTTTTCTTCAAAAGTTTTTTTAAACCTTGTCGGATGTGTTTCTATCAACTTATGTGATGCTCTCTTTATTAGTTGTGTTTTAATTCGTCCCATACCATAAAGTAGCACTATTCCTTTTATAAAGTTTTCTAGCAAAAACTTTATGCCCAGAACGAAATGAAATGAAGTGATGCAGTATAAAGTTTTCTAGCAAAAACTTTATGCCCAGAACGAAATGAAATGAAGAATATATTTAAGTTCTTATATCTGCAACACTTCCTTTTAAATCAAACATTGGTTGTTTATCTTCTATCTTACTTTGTGGTTTTCTTACTTGCCTATTAAGCCGCAAACTTCTTTTTTCTACTTTTTGCCCTGAAGCTAATAATACTTTTTCTATTTGGGTTAAAAAATCATTTAAATATGTTTTATCTGTTAATTCTTCAACTTTGATAAGTGCATGACGAACCATTTGTGAAGATATTGGAAGGTCTGCAACAATTTCTTCAGGAGTCATATCGGTATAAATTCTTCTTGCTGCAATTAATAACCCTCTCTTATCAACTCTATCTGGTTCTCTTCCTTTTTGAGCGACATAAGGTTTTTTTATATTCAAAAGGTCTAATGCTATTTTTGTTACGTTTGTTTGTAATTCATCTTTTAATTGTCCCGGTGTTTCTATTAAAAATGATTCTGTTCCCAATACTGTTCTTGTTAAACCAAGAGTTATTTCTTTATCTTGCATGTCTGCATAATCTGCTAATTCTTCAACTTCAACCATAATTCTTCCAGGATCTGCATTTCTACCTAACAATCCACTTATATGTCTTGCTACCGGATCTAATTGATCATTACATCTTTCTGAAAGCGAAAGTATTGCATCTTTTACAAATTCAATTCTTCCCTCGCCTGAAGGGTAAACAAGTTGTGTTCGACTTGCTCTTGTTAATCTTGCTGCTAAATGTTTATAATGTTCATCAGGTTCTTCCTGGCCCATTTTTGCTAAAGCCATAACTAGTTTAGTCCAGCCCTCTTTTGTTCCAGAATAAGTAAAAATTAACCCTTTTCCTCTATTCAAAGCAGAATCCATTAATTCCAATGCTTTTCTTTGTGTTCCTAATCGAGTTTTTGGATTTCCTCTTGTCATCAAGCCTTCTAATCCATCTAATAAAACTAAATCTGCGTGTTGTACATGACTAAAATCTACGTTTTTCCAATCCTCAGGAGTTGCTCCGTCCTTTCTTCTTGCCATTGTTTGATATTGGTTTGCTAAAAAATTAATATCTAAAAAGAAGGGAATCAATCCCGCGGCGATTGCTTCAGTAGCTAAATATTTAAGCAAAGTAGTTTTTCCTAAATTATTGCCTCCATAAACCAATAAAGATCTTTGCGGAGTTTTTTTTGCTTTTAATCTATCTAACATTCCAAATCCTTTTGCAAAAGACACTGCATTACAGTTCCCTCTAACATAATCTCCGCTTCCTATTGCATCCTTTATGGGTAATTTTGCTAATGCTGCTTCGGTTTCTGCAGTTGCATAATATTGTGCTGCACTTATAGTTCTTCGGGGAATAGAGAGTGGTGAATCTCCAATTTCTTCTTTTGGAACTATTTTTTCATATTCTGCTCTATCAACAACCCAATTTATTTTAGTAAATGGTCCTGTTTCTTTTGCTAACTTTTCTAAAACATTCCCATAATTCCTTCTAAAAGAATCTTGCATCATTTCACCAGAAAGAATTATTGTCATTTGTCCTTCTGAATCAAAACTAATCTGATTTGGAGTAGCTAACCATATTGGTAAATCTTTATCTCTTTTTAGAATTGTTTCATAAATCTGTTCAACACGAGAAGGGGGAGAACTACCTGCAGGTTCAGAAGTTTTTGAAGATGGCGGAGTATAAGGGCACATTCTTAAAACGGGAGAGTTTTGATTATTTAAAGAGTTAGGTTATTATTGAGGAGAAGAACCAAATAATTCATTAACAATCTTTGCTCCTAAACTAATTGTTAACTTTTCTTCTATATCTGGATTTAATTCAACTAAGTCTATTGCTTTAATATTTTTCAAATTTTTCAATCGATGTACAACATATAGTAATTCTCTTGAGGTTAATCCCCCTATTTCTGGATGCCCTGTTCCAGGAGCAAATACAGGGTCTACTGAATCAATATCTATTGAAATATATAATTTATCAAACTTATTACAAGTTTCCATTATTGTGCTACACACTTCTTGTATTCCTTGATAACTTATTTTTTTCATTGTGAAATTTTTAATATTATTTTTTTTAATAAAATTTATTTCTTCTATATCCTGATTTCTTGTTCCTAACAAAATAATGTTTGAAGGATTGAGTCCTTCTGCAATTAAGTTTCGTAAATAATTTTCATGTGTTGCGGGATTAAATTCTTGCATTAAGTCGGGATGTGCATCAAATATTAATAATCCGCAATTTCCTTGATTAAATGCTTTAAATGTTGAATAAGTTATTGAATGGTCCCCCCCAAGAATAATTGGACAAGAATAATCTTGAAATATCTTTTTCATTTCTGTTTCAATAACTTTTTGACTTTCTTCAATATTAGAATTATTAACTTTAATTTCCATTTCATTTATTGGAGACTTAATGCCATCTTCATTACAATTTAACTCTCGCAATTTTGTAATAATTTTATCCGGAGCTTTTTCTACTCCTTTTGTTTTACCTAACCCCCCCGCATAAAATGGTATTTTGATTATCACATTTCTAAAGGCGCTTCTATTCCTAATAAAGTTAATCCTTTTTTTAGAACTTTTCTTACACAATAAACTAACAGTATTCTTACTTTTGTTAATTCTTCATCTTCAGTTACAACATGACAAATGCCATAAAAATTATTAAATGTTTGTGCTAATTTAATTGAATACTTTGCTAAATGTGATGGCTTATTATCTTTTATTACATTATTCAATACTTCGGGAAATTCTTGTAATAATTTTAACAATGCAAATTCAGAATCTTCATTTAATAATTCAAATTCAACTTTTTCATCTACCTTTTTATTATATTTTTTAAGTATTGCTGAACATCTTGCGTATGCATATTGTATGTAAGGTCCTGTTGAACCTTCAAAATCCAACACTTTATTCCAATCAAATATTATGTTGTGGATTCTATCATTGAACAAGTCATTGAATACTACTGCTCCAACTCCAACTTTTTCTGCGACATCTTTTTTGTTTTTTAATTTGGGGTTTTTTTCTTTGATTATGTTTAATACTTTTTCTACTGCTTTATTTAGTACGTCTTCTAATATTACAACTTTACCTTTTCTTGTAGACATTGTTCCATCTTTAAAACTTAGTCTCCCAAATATTATGTGTTCAAATATTTCTTTATTTTTTTTGTTGATTTTTTCCAGTACTTTGAAACATTGTTGAAAATGTAGTGATTGTGCTATATCTACTACGTAAAGAACTTTTTTTGGTTTGTAATGTTTTAGTCTAAATAAGCCCGCAGTTACATCTCTTAGTCCATATAATGTTGAACCATCGCTTTTTTTCAATAAACAGGGAGGCATATCTTTTCCCATTTCTACAACTAACGCTCCATCACTTTCTTTTGTTAATCTGTGTTTTTTTAGAATTTTTAAGGTATTTCCAATTAATGGAATGTATTCAGATTCTCCTTTAGTTGATTCAAATTTTATTCCTAATCGAGTATAAAGTTTATCATAATCTTTTAGTGATACTGCAACAAACTTTTTCCAATATTTTTTTGCTTCAATATTTCCAGTTTCTAATTTGGAAAATTCATCTCTTGCTTTTTGTTCTAGTTCTGGATGTTTTTCCATTTCATGATGAAATTTTACATAAATTTTATTTAGATCTTGTACATTTTTTATTTTACTTAAAGAACTGTATTTTTTTATTCCAGTAATTAATTGTCCAAAATTGGTTCCCCAATCTCCCAAGTGATTCACTCCCTGAACTTTATAACCTAAATATTTGTAAGTACTTGATAATGCTTGTCCAATTACTGTTGAACGTAAATTATGTATGCCCATGTGTTTTGCTACATTTGGTGCAGAATAATCAATTACTATTGTTTTTTCTTTTTTTGTTTCGCTTCCATAATCTTCTTGCTTAAATGCTTTAACTAAAACATCTTTAGCTATTGTAGATTTATCTACAAAAAAGTTTAAATAAGGTCCTGTTGCGTTTATTTCTACCCCTTTTATTTCTAGTTTGTTTGCTAATTCAGTAGCTATTTCTGAAGGAGTTTTTTTGTATTTACTTGCTAAAATAAAACAAGGGAAAGCATAATCTCCCAAATCTGGAGAAGGAGGTATTTCTAAGTTATCATTTCCTGTTTCTTTTTTCAAAGATTTCTTTATTTCTTTTTCAAAATCCATGTAGAAATACTACTCATTATCTTTATAAATTTTTAGTATAAAAAAAAAAGAAAAATGATTTATTGTTCTTCTTCATCAGAATCGGTAGCGTCTTTGCCGTCTTTATCTTCTTTGTCGTCTTTGTCTTCTTCTTTGTCTTCTTCAGCATCTTCATATCCTTTCATAAAGGCTTCTTCTTCTGCTGAGATTTCTCCACTTTCAACGTAGCCTTCTCTTCCCTCTTCTGAATAAACATTTTCTTCGTTTTCTTCCGGTTTAAAGTCTTCGTCCATCTTGTATATTAACTTTTTGAGTCTATTTAAAAAACTTTCTAATTTATAGTATATGGTCAAAAATTTAATTTAAATTTTATCCTCTTGAATAACAACCTTTAAAAATACATTTTCAAATCTATACGTTATGGAACTAAAACAAGTGATATTAGTTAGGGCAGACCTAAAATTATCTGCTGGTAAAATGGCCGCTCAAGTAGCTCATGCTGCAGTTAATTGTGTTATGAAATCTGATAATGATTTAGTTCGTGAATGGAATAGTTTTGGAGCTAAAAAAGTTGTTCTTAAAGTTAAGAACGAATCTGAATTACATTTGTATAAGCAAGCAGCGGATGATGTTGGTTTGAAAACTTGTTTGATTAGTGATGCTGGCTTAACAGAAATTCCTTCAGGTACTGAAACTTGTTTGGGTATTGGTCCTGATAAAGAAGAAAAGATTGATGATATTACTAGAGATCTAAGTATGTTTTAATCTCTTGCTCTTACAATTACTTGTTCAAAATCATCTTCTACTAATTCTGCAAATTCTCTCAAAGTATCTCCTTGGTATGAATCAAGTTTACAAAACTCAGGATTTAGACAGCCCCCATCTAAATCAGGTCTAAATTGTTGCATTGCATATCTTCTTGATCCGTGCAACAAAGCTCCAATTTCCCTTATTTCTGGTTCTTCATGATATTTTGGAACTACGGTTGTTCTAAATTCATAAGCACCCATCTCTCTCACAATTCCAATTGAAGCTCTTATTTTTTCAACATCTGAAAAACCAACTATTTCTGGATATTGTTCTAAAGTTCCTTTTACATCCATGGCAACATAATCTAATAAGTTATTATCGACAAGTTCTGCTAATAATTCAGGATTACTTCCATTTGTATCTAATTTAATTTTAAATCCTTGATTTTTTAAATGTCTAACTAAATTTTGTAATCCTTCTGGTTGCTCGGTTGGTTCTCCACCAGTTAATGTAATAGTTTTTATCCATCTTCTTTTTGCCATGGAAAGAACTCTTTTTAATCCGACTTCATTAAGAGGTTCAGTTTCTGATTTCCAGATACCTCCATTATGGCAATAACCGCATCTAAAATTACAACCTTGATAAAATAAAACTGTTGTTGGCTGTTCTGCATTATTAAAACTTACTAAATCTACTGATGAAGATATATTTCCAAATTTCATTTTCCTAAATAAATTTCTGCTTCAGCTAAAACTGCAGCCATTGCTTTTTTTACTTTTGGTGCACCCATTTTATGTAAGAATTTATATTTTACATCTAACTGTCCAGTTTGTCTATTTTGTCTTACAACACTTTCAGTTTGTAAAGGTCTTGTTTCATCTACTGGTTGAGGTATGCCCTCAACATTATATTCGAATCCCACTGCAGGAGTAGTTCCCATGTTTATTCCTGCACGCATAGCTCTTGCTAAATTTTTTCTTCCTTCAACACCGGGTGCAGTAACATCAACAAAATCAACAGCTATTTGTCCATCATAATTTTTCCCAACTAAGTTAGTTACAGACTCATGAAGATCTTCACACCATTCACAATGATGATGATGTTTTATTCCATAAACTACAGCGCGTATTGTTGGTTCGCCTTCAGGTATTAATGTTTGACTCAAATCATCCAGTTCTGCCATATTCTCAGATGTATCTAATGCGTAATTTCCTCTTGCTCTTGCTTTTGATTCTTCAACTTTAGATCCATTCCAATTTGTAACTTTGGAATTATAACCAACTACTTTGGACATCACATCAGTTTCAGAACCACAATTTGGACACGAATGATGTTCTCCTCTTGTTTGCGTTCCACAACCAGGGCAAAAAGAATGTGTTCCTGAAACTGTTAGTTGTGCACATTGAGTATTTGCATAAATATTTTGAACCAAATCATATAATGCATCCGGATCAATATTTGCTTCTCCAGTAAATAGATGGATTATTGCTCCCGATTCTATTACAGAATGAAAATTTGATTGTCCTTGAATTCGTTCTATTGCATCTATTGGTGCATCTGCTCTAAAATGAACTGAATTGGTGTAATACGGATCGTCTTTAGTTCCTTGAACTATTTTTTCTGCATATTTTCCATAAACAGGATGTTTTAAATCTCTTAATGCTAAGTTTCTTGCTGCACTTTCTGCCGGACTTTCTTCTAATGAAATTTTCCAACCCGTTTTTTCGCTCATTTCTTTTGCTCTTTGATACATTGCTGCAATAATTTCTAATCCTGCTTGCATTGCTTCTTCACTTTCATGTAATTCTGAACCAGTCAATAAGTTTACTGCATCATTAACTCCAATCATTCCAACTATATACGTTGCAGTATCTAAATCGACATAAGGTTTTCCATCCATGCCCGGTTTTCCAATTTGATGTAATGGCGCGCCAGGTTGCATTAATTCTTCAGTCTTTTTTCTTTTTTGAACATGGGCTTCTAATGCAAGATCCATTGTTTCAAGCACTTCAGTTATAACTCCATCAAGAGTTAAATTTTCAGCTTCTGCTGCTCTATAAGCTGCTTGCGGGATATTTATTGTTACATTTTGAAAACCACAAAATCTTAATGATTCAGGATGTTCTAATGCTCTTGGATCTACAGCAGTTCTTAATCTACAACAAGCTGCAAGAGTTACTGCATCTCTATCAAAAATAAAATAAGCACTTGAATTATGAGCTGCAACTTCGCAGGTTTTTCTTAACAATTGTTTTTGCCTTTCTTGTTTAAACGTATTAGGATCTATGTGAACATCGCATTTTGGAAATGGAAACATCATCCCAATTTCGTCTCCTTCTTTGTAAACATCAAGTAATGCATCTAAAAAATCTTGTGAAGTTTCTTCATAATCTCCATACGTCACAAATCTTCTTCCTTGTTCTTTAGCTAAATCATAATTAAAATTTCCTTCCCCATCTAAAAACACATTGCCTTCAGAATCTGTAAAAATTATTCCATCTTTACTTGTTGAATCTTTCCTTGCTCGTAAATCTTCTGTTTCACCTGTTTCTTCATTTAAAAGCCTATATCGTCCCCCTGGAACAACAATGGGTACTTTTTTTAATGCATCAGGAACTCCAGTATGTAAATTTGCATCGGTAAATATTGTTTGACTTCCTCTTGAAAATGCACATTGCGATAATGTAAAAATAAAGTTTTGTGCTATTTGTTTCATGTCAGTGTATTGAATCATTAACTTTTGAAATTCTTGCGATAAAGATTCGTTTCCTTCTAATCTTGCAGAAACATCTTCCATTAAACTTCCAACAAGGTCTGAATCAGTTAACATATCATTTAATTGTTTTGCTTGTTTTCGCATATCTCTATAATCATTAACTAACCTCATAAATTGATCCAATTCTGGTTTTCCTTCTAATTTTGTTGAAACTGAACCGATTATTCCTTCTAAATCTGAATCAGATACTGGCCTATTTGCAAGTTCTGTCGATACTCTTTTCCAATTTTCTGAAGCGACAAGATACTTAGATAATCTAGTTTGTAATGCTTCATCGCCAGATAAATAACTTAATACATCTTGTTTAATTTTTTTTACATTTTTTCTTGACATACTTTCTAAAAAAGGAGCAAATGATAAATTTACATATGCCATTCCTAACGCACCTGCATAATATGCTTGCATTGATGCTAAAAATGTTGCTGTATGTCCCACTAAAGTTATTGCATGTCTTGCGGGAGATGAACGAGTAGATAAATTTAGTAAATCTCTTAACCCATATTTTTTTATATATTCTAATGAATGTCCTGAACAATAAACTCTATGTGGGTAACCCAAATCATGTACGTGCATCGCTCCTGCATCATGTGCAGTTCGTACAGATTTATCAAATATAGAACTTAATGCCCATCTTTTTAATACCCATTCTGCTATTTCTAAATTAACTGCTTCAGGATTGTTTGAATTTACATTTCCATTTTCATTTGATTTTGAAGCCATCAACATTTCTAAATTTTCTCTTGAAACTACAAAATTTCTTGAAGCAAATAATTGTTGTGGATCTATTCCTTTTTTTATTAATTCAGCTCCAACAAGAGTATGAATATCTGATGTTGTTAATTCCAATACTTCATCATCTTTTTTAACTTCTTTAACCCAAGTAAGAACAGACGTTTCTACTGCGCTTGCTACACTTTTAATTAAATGAGGAGAAAGATCCACTTCTAATCTTTCCAAATAATCAGAAACAGCATGTTTATCAAAAGGATTTGCAGTTCCTGTTGTTGAACTCTCAATTAGCAATAATGCATCTGTTGTATTTACATTTCCTGCAGCAGTTTTAAGTCTTATTCTTCTTAATTCTTTTAATCTATCTTTTCCATAAGTTTCATAAGCCTCTGCAACATCAGGATGCATAGAATCTTTTAATGTTAAAACAACCGCCCGGTCTATAGCATTTCTATGAACTCCCCCCTTCTTTGTTGGTTTAAGTTTTTCTTCTATTTTAGGAAGCATTGTTTTTAATTGTGATTCAGAAGGAGTTTTATCTAGTTCTTGAAATGCACATTGCATTGCAACTATAATCTTATCCGGATCATATTCTTCAGATCTTGCTTTAGTTTCACCATAAGCTTTTCTTTTTATTACCGTTATTGGAGCAGGTACCATTTTTCTATCTCACCTCTTTAACAATGTCTTTAGTTCTTCTTGAAACTCTTCTACATCTTTGAAATCTTTGTAAACTGATGCAAATCTAATATATGCAACTTTATCTAATCTTTTTAAATATTTGATTACTACATTACCTACTTTGGAAGATGATATTTCAGTTGAATTCGATTTTCTTAATTCAGTTTCTATTTTGTCTAAAGTGTTTTCAATTTGTTCCAAAGTTATTTTTCTTTTTTCACATGCACGTATTAATCCCCTTTTTATTTTGTCTCGATCATAACGTTCTCTTTCCCCAGTTTTTTTTACTACAATCATACCTACACTCTCAACACGTTCGTGTGTTGTAAATCTTTTTTTACATTTTAGACATTCTCTTCTTCTTCGCGTAAAGTTTTCACTATCTCTTTTATCTACAACTTTTGTATTTTCATCTAAACAATATGGGCAGCGCATGATTATGAATGGTTCTCGCAAATCTTTGCGAGAGACCGACTTTATAGTTTCCAAGACTCACTCAAGGAAAATAAGTAGTTTGTCCTACTGAACAGTTACTACAACATGTTGTGTTTTGTTGATTCTGAACCACAACATATTGTGTTTTTCATTATTTGTTTTGTTTTTAAATATTTATAGTTTAGAATATATATATTAGAAAAGAATATAGATGAAAAGTTATTTAAATGCAAGAAAAACTTCTAAACTCATTGGGCCTCTAGCTCAATCTGGTTAGAGCATCCGACTCTTAATCGGAAGGTTGCGAGTTCGAATCTCGTGAGGCCCGTTTTTTATTATCTTAACGCAACATTTAAATACTAACAATTTAATATTTAACTAATAAAAGTAGGTGATATGTATGGCTAATGAAGATTATGAAATTATTCCTTTAAAAGAAGTTAAAAAACTTAAAGAAGAGATTGAACGTTTAAAAAAAGAAAAAGCAGGTTCGCCCGCTTTTGCCATTTCTAATACTTTAGACAGATTAGCTTCTAGTTTAGAAAAATTATTTCAGTTATTTGAAGTAGCTGCTACAGAAATTGAAAAAGATAAGATTGAAGAAAGTAGTTTTGAAGAAAAAATTCAACCAATTATTGATAAAATGCAAATTTTAGAAGATCAAAATCATGACATTGCAGAAGGCATTCTTGCTTTAGCAGATATTGTTAAAACACCACATCGCCCAATTCCGCAAAATGTTAATCCACCATTACCCGAACCTAGAATTCCTGCAGGCCCAGAACCTGTTTTTAATGAATTTTCAAATCAAACCTTGCCTCCTCCTCCAGGAGATATGCCCCCTCCTCCATTAAAAGAGAAGAAGGGGTTTTTTAAATAATGAATCATCAAGGTGTAAATAAAGCAAAAGTATTTCTTAAAAAGATTGGTCTTATTTCTACAAGATTAAATGCGCGAGAAAGAGCTAAAATGGTACTTCAAGCACATATTGAAAGACTTAAAAAGAATCCAACTAAAACCGGTCTTGAAAAACTTCCGAATTTGATAAATACTGCTTTACAAAAAGAAACAGATTTAGCTAGAAATAATCTTATTGATTCTAATCGCGTTCAAAGCTTAAAAGAGGTTATTAACTTATTAACACAAAAAAACTTATTGATTGAAGATGAGATTTCTATTTTAAAAGATGAACTTGTTAAACAAGGTAGTAATACTAAAACAAAGAACTCTTCTCCAAAAAACATTATTTATCATAAAAAAGTTCGATTATTAGAAAATAAATATTTAATATTATCAAAACAAAAAAATGTTAATCCTGAACAATTAAAAATAATTAAGAATAGAATAAAAAGGATTAAATCATCCTTATAGGTCTTTTGCCATTACTGTTCTTCGCCCATTTGCTTCTGCTCTTTCTGTTGCTTTTTTAACTAAAGTCATTACAACTTTGTCTAACTCATCTGAAAAATCGCCTGCTACATTAAAATTTTCTGCAACTTCTTTTATTTTTGCTTTTACTACTATTGACATATCATCACCCCCAAGTGTTTAAGTTAATTTTAATTAAGTGTTATTTAAATTTTGTTAAAATTAAACATCATAAGAAAGTAATAAAGTATTACCATCAGAAACAAATCTTGCATTAACTTGAGTTAGTTTTCCCTCAAACATGGGATTTAAGAAATCCCTATCTAAATCTTCATTTTTAACAGGTATTGAAACTGAAGGTTTCATAAATGCATTTCTTGAACAATGACTTACAAGTTCTTGATCAGACTCATATTCATTAAAAAATGAAAAAAGGTGTAGTTTTCTTCTTCGAAACATTATTTCTGAAAAAGGACGCGCAACACGATGAGATGAACAAACACTGGATGCTTCTTCTTCAATAATTTCTGGAGAATGTATAAAACCAGTAGGATAACCCAAAGTTAAAACTGCTCTTTCTCCTTCAGGTCTTGTTGCCCCTATAACATTTGGAAGTTTAAAAGAATGTCCTTCAACATATTTTTTTTCAATTACATCATCTATTTTAAATCCTGCTTCTCTAAATAATCTCCCTTCATGTATTTGTAATGCAAAATGGTCAAAACTTCCATCTTTATTTCTAACACTTTGAATTTCAACAATCGGACATTGATCTACCCCAAATAATTCTCTTACTTGTTCATATAAGTTTATGAAACCGGCTATGTCGTTTGAACCAACAGTTTTCAAAGTTTCATTCTCATCCCACAAGGTTTTATCTCCCACCACAGCATATCCCTCTTCAGGTTTAACTCCAAAAACATGATATCTTCCTTTTATTGCTGGATCTGCACAAATTGTTCGGTTTATTCCTTTTAATTTTTCCCAAGGAGAATAAGTTAACTCAGAAATAAAATCTGAAAATTTTAAGTTTAATAAATTACAATGAATAGCAATATCGCCTAGTTTTCTTTGAACTTTACCAGATTGAATTTCAGTCAATTTTAACCAAAGATTTTCAACTTTATCCCATCTTCTATCATTTGGAACATTAGGGAATAAATCAGAACTTCCAGCATAATCTTGAGGATGTTCACTACGCCAAAGAGTATTTTTACCACAATATTTTCTTTCTGGAACCCTTATACCCTTTTTCGCCATCAAGTCCCCACTTTCTTTTTTGGGTTGTGTTATTTGTCCCGCTTCTAGTTTTTCTATCATCCACCATAGAAGTTTGATTTTTATTAAAAAGATTTCTTATTTTTAACGAAACACTTATATAACGAATAGAATTTTTTATTATGTATGTATAAGAAAAAGAAAAAGCCACAAAAGAAAAATTTGAAAAGAAATGCACCTCCTTCAGATCAGCCCGTTAGAATTAAACTTCCTCGTGAAGGTGAAACTTTTGGATTAGTTGAACAAAGATTGGGTGCTTCTAGAGTTAGAGCTCGTTGTTTAGATGGTAACAGTCGTATTTGTAGGATTCCAGGCAGATTAAAAAAACATTTATGGGTTCGTGAAGGTAATTTTGTTATTGTTCTTCCCTGGGAGTTTGGTGGAGATAAGAAGGGAGATATTATTTACAAATATAATCCTACACAAGTTGTTTTCTTAAAAAGAAAAGGATATTTAAAAAAGATTGAAGATTTAGATGAGTTCTAACTTACAATAACAAACTCACCATTCTTAACAGTTTTAATTACTGGTTGTCTAATTGCAAACCCATCTGAATCTATAGAAAAAGTACCGCTTACTCCTTCATAATCTTTTATTTTATTTATCTTTAATTTAACACATTCAACATTTTGATTACATTCTTTTATTGCATTATACAATACGTTAAAACTATCATACGCGTTTGCTGACACTACTTCATGTGGTTCGCCATACTTAACCAGATATTGTTCCAAATACCACTTTCCTTCATTTGTTATTGGTTCTACGGTTATAGATGGAAAACTAACCCCTTCTATTAACTTTCCTGCAGACTTTATTATTTCAGGATCTTCTGTATTTCTTATACCGTATATGTTTGTTTCAATACCTAACTCATCTATTTGTTGTAGTGATGAAACTAACGATCCCCCGATTGCAATTAAAAATATGCTATCTGGATTTTTAGACTGCAACTTTTTTAACTGTGTTCTATAATCCATTACGGATTTTGGATTAAAAGATTCTTCTGCAATAACCGCACCCCCCAATTCCTGAAATATTCTTTTAAAGTGGTTTATGTTTTCTTGTCCATAATCATCTTGAAGATATAAAACAGAAACTTTTCTATCCCCCTTTTCATATGCGTGTTCTGCCAATGCGGTCATTAAACTTTTTGTGTCTCCCAAAAAAACAAATGTGTGATTTCCTATATCTCTTAAACCTTCATTTCCCAATCCCGTAACCAATCTTATAACTTTATTTTCTTCGTAAAAATCTGTTGTTGGAATAACAACTGCGGCACAAAAAGGACCTATAACAAATTTGGCGTTATCAAAAGCTACTAACTTTCTAGCTATATTAAATCCCTCAACAGAGTTACATTGATCATCTTCATAAACAATTTTTATATTATTTCTTTCTTCTTCAGGTAATCTTTCTAAAGCGAGTTCCATTCCATTTCTAACATATTCTCCAAATCTTGCACCAAAACCAGTTTCCGGAGAGCTAACCCCTATAACAATTTGTTCTTCTTTTACCACATCTCCAGTTATACTCCGACACCCTATTAATAACAAAAGCAGACATATCAAAATTATTGCATTTTTCATTTTATAAAAAGAAAAACCAACACTTTATATAATCTATCTCCCTCTTAGGAGGGGACAATGGAAGAAATTAATATTTTAACTGAGATTGGATTAACAAAAGGGCAAGCCAAAGTTTATTTAGCTCTAATTTCGTTAGGACAAAGTTCAACAGGACAAATTGTTAAAGAAGCAAAAGTTGCAAGGTCAAAAGTTTATGAAATGCTCGATAAATTAATAGAAAAAGGATTAGTAAATTATGTTATTAAAGAAAATACAAAATATTTTGATGCATCTAATCCAAGTCAAATTAGTAAATATTTAAAAGAGAAAAAATTAGAATTAATAAAAAAAGAGAAAAAATTAGATTCTCTCATTCCCATTCTTAAAGCAAAACAGAAATTACATAAAACACAACAAACTGCAACAGTTTATGAAGGTATTAAAGGTATTAAAACTATTTTTTCTTCAATCTTATCAGAATTAAATAAAGGTGATGAATATTATGCAATTTCTGTTGAACCAGAAATATACCAATCAACAAATTTTGATAAATTTATTATTAATCATCATTTAAAAAGAGCAGAAAAAGGAATTAAAATGAAACTATTATGTTCAATAACCATGAAAAAACAAATTGATTTTCTTTTTAATAAAACTCAATTAAAACAAATAAAATATTTTAAACAAAATGTTCCAACATCTACATTAATATATGGAAATTCGATAGCAACTTTTATTTGGGATCCAGAACCTATTGGCATAGTTACAACATCTAAGATTATTGCTAATAGATATAAAAAATTCTTTTTAGATTTATGGGACCAAACATAAAAACTTTTAAATAACTCAGTTTATTCTAATCATTATGAAACCATAAAAAACGTTTTACGTTTTTGGGTTTTAGAATGGAGTGAAAAGGAATGATAAAACTTGATACTGAACTTGTTAAAAATATTGCAAAAGTTGCTAGACTTAACCTTACTGATTTAGAAATTGGAAAATTTAAAAAAGATTTAAATGATGTTATTGAAGCTTTCTCTAAAATAGAAGAGGTTAATACTGATAATGTTGAAATGTCCATTCAACCAGTAAAATTGGGTACTGCTTTAAGAGAAGACGTTCCTAAGAAGTGTTTAACTCAAGAACAAGCACTTTCTCAGACTAAAAATAAACAAGGGGGATATTTTGTTGGACCAAAATCTATCTAAAATGGAATTAGAAAAGATTAATGCAGAATATCATTGTTTTAATGTTATTCAAGAACTTCAAGAAAAGAATGAAGGTAAACTTAAAGGTCTTAAAATATCTGTTAAAGATAGTATTTGTGTTAAGAATATGGAGAGTACTGCTGGAAGTAAAATATTAAAAGGTTACAAACCAGTATTTCATGCTACTGCTGTTCAGAAAGTTCTTAGTGAAGGTGCAACAATTATTGGAAAGACTAGCCAAGATGCGTTTGGCTTTGGTAGTTTTTCTATGAATACTGGCATTGGTTTTATTCAGCCTTTAAACCCTGTTGATAAAGAGAGAGTTACAGGAGGTAGTTCGGGAGGTAGTGCTTGCATTACTAAACTTGCTGATTTTGATCATGTTTCTTTTGGTGAATCTACAGGAGGAAGTATTGCTTGTCCTGCTGCTTATTGCGGTGTTGTTGGTTTTACTCCCACATATGGCAGGATTTCTAGGTATGGTCTTATTGATTATGGTAATAGTTTAGATAAGTTAGGGATTGTTGCTAAAACTGTTGCTAAATGTGCGGAAGTTTTAGAAATAATTGCAGGTTATGACGAAAAGGATTCTACTTCTATTAACAAACCAGTGGAACAATATTCTACGTTTCTTAATAAAGATATTAAAGGTATGAAAATTGGATTAATTAAAGAATCTTTACAAGCAGGAATTGAACCAGATGTAAAAACTGCTTTTTTAGAAACAATTAGTAAATTAAAAGATAAGGGTGCTATTGTTGAAGAAGTTTCTTTGCCTTTAACTTTTAAATATGGAATTTCTGTTTATTATATTATTGCGTTATCTGAAGCTTCAACAAATCTTTCTAAACTTTGTGGTATGCGATATGGTGCTGAAGACAAAGTTGAAGGTTCTTTTAATGAATATTTTTCTAAAGTAAGAAGTGAAAATTTTAGTGAAGAAGCTAAAAGAAGAATTATTCTTGGTACTTTTGCTCGAATGTCTGGATTTAGAGATGCTTATTATATTAAGTCTGCTAAAATTAGAACTTTGATAATTAATGAGCATAGAGAACTTTTCAAGAAGTATGATGTTCTTGTTAGTCCAACCATGCCTAATGTTGCTCCTAAAATTGAAGATGTTAAAAAACTTACACCTTTAGAAAATTATATGATGGATGTTCTTACTTGCGGTCCTAATCTTGCAGGTCTCCCACACATTTCTATTCCGGTTGGAAAACAAAATCTTCCAATTGGGTTTATGATTATTGGTGACCAGTTACAAGAATCAAAAATTATTCAAATTGCTAGCGAGGTTGAAGAATGAACTTTACTTCAGATGTAGTAATTGGATTAGAAATTCATGTTCAACTTAATACTAAAACTAAATTGTTTTGTGGTTGTCCTACCCAAGGAAATAATGAACCCAATACAAGAACTTGTGAAGTTTGTTTAGGAATGCCTGGTTCAAAACCTGTTCTTAACAAAGCAGCTTTAAAATATGCTCTTAAACTTGCTCTTGCTTTAGAATGTGAAATTTCTTCAAATCTTATTTTTAGCAGAAAATCTTATTTTTATCCTGACTTAGCAAAAAATTATCAAATAACACAATATGAAATTCCATTGGGAATAAAAGGTAAACTTCATTTAAAATCGGGTAAAAGTGTTAGTATTACTCGGGTTCATATGGAAGAAGACCCTGCTGCTTTAATTCATCCTGATGGCATGGCAAATTCTAATCATGTTTTAGTTGATTACAATAGAAGTGGAAACCCTCTTTGTGAAGTAGTTACTGAACCTGAACTTACTAGTCCAGATGAGGCACGAGATTTTATGAAACAACTTATTGCTGTTTTAAAATATTTGAAAATTTTTGATATAGAAACTTGTATTATTAAAGCAGATGCTAATATTTCTATTAAAGAAAAAGGTTATACCCGAGTTGAAATTAAAAACATTACTGGTTTTAAAGAAATTGAACGTGCTTTAAATTATGAACTTAATAGACAAAAGAAAGAAGAGGTTGTTCAAGAAACTCGTGCATGGGATGCTGATTCGGGAATTACTATTTCTTTAAGAAAAAAAGAAACAGAGGAAGAATATGGATATATTATTGACCCTGATTTAACAAGTACTAAAATTGAAGATTCTTTAATTAAAGAAATAAAACAAGACATGCCAGAATTAGCTAGAGATAAAGCTTTAAAATTTGTTGAAAAACATAAAATTCGAGAAGAAGATGCTTTAGTATTATCTCAAGAAAAAGAATTAGCCGAATTATTTGAAAGAGCTGTTGAACATGTTTCTCCCGCTTTAGCTGTTAATTGGATTCGTCATGAACTTAATCGTGTTTTAAATTATAACAAGAAGTCTTTAGAAGAGGTTAAATTAGATGAAGCTCAATTAATTTCTTTGTTAAAACTTATTGAAAATAAGACAATTACTGAAAATGTTGCTCAGAAAATATTAGAAAAACTTATTGAAAAGTCTTTTGATGTTGAACAATATGTTAAAGAGAATAAGTTAAAAATTGTTTCAGATAGTGGTGAATTGAAAAATTTATGTGAAGAAGCCATTAAAGAATCTTCTAAAGCTGTTGAAGATTTCAAAGGTGGTAATGAAAAAGCATTTCATGCTATTGTAGGGGTGGTTATGCGTAAAACTCGTGGTGCTGCTAATCCAATAGAAGTAAAAAAGATTTTAAAAGAAATTCTTAAGTAAAGTTTTTAAAGAATTGCTCCTTTTCTATATTGTGATAGTGAATTGCATGCTGGGGATAGTAGATAAACCTCTTTTAGAGGTGGTTCAAAGATATTAGAGGATTTACCCCTCTTTTAACTAGAGTAAAAGAAATGGAAGCTATGACTTACACGGTTTGGAGAGGTCAAGGCGAATATACTTTAATTACTGGAAGATGTATTAACCAAGGAGATAAAGATTATAATTTTGGAATTGCAGTAATTGGACCTGATGAAACAATGCGAAAATTAATGTTAGATACTTTTGTTAACATTGCAAGAGTACAACACATACATCACACTATAAATATTGATGCCGAAGTTGCAAAAGCTACTGAAGTTTTTTTGTTTCTTGAAAGTGAAAGATTAAGAAATTTATCTTAAATTTTTTCAACTATTTTTCTTGCATTTTTCTTTACTCTTTCTTCAAATTCGTAGACTTTTTCACCTTCTTGTTTTTCTTCAGATAATACGTTAATTAAGTTTTGAGTTAATTCTTCTTCTTTTATTATATCTAATCCCAATCCAATATTCTGTCCTAAATGTTCTTTAATTAATTTACTTTCAACTTTTTCTACTGAACTTTCTTGCACTTTTATTTCTTCAAATTCTTTGCTTTCTAATTTGTTAGTATTTTTCATTACAAATAATGCTGATTGATCATATAATAATTTAATTATTTTGTTAATGTTCACATCAGAAGGTTTTCCAGTTTTTAATATGCCTAGCAATCTAATTAATATTATGGTATTATCAAATGTTTTTCCTTTAATATCTTCGATTAGTTCTGCTTCAATTTCTTCAGGTGTTTTATTTGTACAATCTTTTTTCATACAATGTACTTTACATACAGAAATTGGTTCGTATGAAATTACCCCATCTTCATAAATATAAAAACCACCATTTTTTAATTTCTCTAGTTCTGCAAAATTGTTTGGAAATGTTGGTCCGGGATAAACTACGTGATTGTAATCATCAAAATGAAATTTGTTTACTATGTGGACATGTCCTCCTGCATAATAATTAAATCCTTTTGGAAGTAAAGATATGGGTGTTGAATCCATATTTTCAAACTCTTTTGTTTTTAATTCTGTTATTGCTGTATGAAACATGAATATTTTAAATCCGTCTTCTTGTTCTAAACTGTTTGTTTCTAAACTTTCATAATATGTTTTTTCAAGCATTCCTTTCTTTCCCAACATACCAGTTATTTTTACGTTAGTTTTTGGATCTATTGTAAAATTTAGTTTTAATTTGTCTTCCACTACTTTTCCTTTAACTACATTTTTAACAAGTTCTGCTTCTTCTAATACATCGAGCATTGTTTTACCTGATGGTGAAAAATCATGACTCCCTGCTATAATATAAACAGGGATTTGTTGATTTCGTAATTTTCTTAAATATTTTACGCATACTTTTAATTTATCTATTCCAGGTAGAGAAGTATTGAACAAATCTCCACTTATTAGAATAAAATCTACTTTTTTTTCTATGCATTTATCTATTGAAGTGGTAAACGCTTTGAGATTTAAATCTTTTAATTTTTCGTCTCTCCATCCCCCGATGTGGCAGTCTGCCAAATGTGCAAATTTCATACTTGTTTCTCCTTTCCTTTTGTTGTTACTCTTCCACCTTGCCATTGTCCACGATATTGTGAAACTACCTCACTCACCTCAAAAAATAACATTCTTACTATTCGTGCTCCCATCTCTAATTTAAAGTCGCACTTTCCCATATTGCACATTGCAAAAGTTAACTCTCCACAATATCCTGGATCTGTTGCTCCAGTAATTAACATCACTCCGCTTCTTTGTAGGGTTGTACGGGGACTACATATTGAAGAAATATTATTTGGAAAGTTTACTGTTTCTATGGTTTTTACTAATACATAATCTCCTGGTTTTAGTACAATTCCTTTTTCTTTCCCATATTTTGCTATTGATTTTACTTCTGGAGTACTTCGATCAACCACACCTAGAAATGCCTCTCCTTTTTTAATCTGAAATACCTCTCCACTCTTAGATCAAATCCTGCACCTTCTGGATTATTTAATTCTCGTTCACATAATCCTTCTACTAAGTTACATTCTTTTACTAATCTAAGAAGTTCTTTTGTTCCAATCATGTGCATTCTCCTTAAAGATAGTTTATAAATATTTATAGAATAAAAAAATATTTAGTTTTTGTTTAATTTACAAACTTTTATAAACAATTATTTATTTCTTTTTATTATGTCAAATGTTTATTTTGTTAAGAATCAAGAAGATTTATCTAAATTTTTTGATTTAATTAAACTGGAAGGCAAAGTAGGGGTTAAAACTCATTTTGGTGAACCAGGAAATAAAACGTTTCCTAATCCAAAAATTGTTGAATTATTCTGCAATAAAGTTAATGGAACTTTAATTGAAACTAATGTTTTGTATAAAAGCCCAAGAACTGAAACTGAATCCCATAAAAAAGTTGCTTTAGATCATGGTTTTGATTTTGCAGATATTGATATTTTAGAGGGTGATTTTGAAGTTCCAATTAATTTGAAACATTTTAAAAGTGCTTTTCTTGGAAAAGGTTTAGAAAATTATGATTCTCTTCTTTTTGTTTCTCATTTTAAGGGCCATGGACTTACAGGATTTGGTGGTTCTTTAAAGAATATCGGGATGGGTTTGGCTTCTAGAAAAGGAAAGTTGCAATTGCATTCTGGTTCTAAACCTTCCGCTAATGATTCTTGCACTGCTTGTGGTATTTGTAAGAATGAATGTCCGGTTAATGCTATTTCAATTAATGGTAAAGCTTTAGTTTCTAAAGACTGTATTGGTTGTGCTAAATGTATTGCAGTTTGTCCAATTGGTGCTATGA
Organism: uncultured Methanosarcinales archaeon; assembly: GCA_964427985.1. Lineage (GTDB taxonomy): Archaea > Nanobdellota > Nanobdellia > Woesearchaeales > JABIAG01 > JABIAG01. The sequence goes on along the minus strand of CAYRWJ010000002.1, from coordinate 14,333 downwards.
ATGTTACTGATTGGGGAGCTTCAAAAGAGGTTCAAGAAAAGATTGTTGAGTATTGTAAAGGGGTGTTAAAAAATAAAAAAAGTTTTTTCATTAACCTAGTTGTTGATGTAACTGAAAATTGTGATTGTTTAGGAAAAGAGATGAAACCCGTTATTAACGATATTGGTTTTTTAGCTTCTTCTGATCCTGTTGCTTTGGATAAAGCTTGTTATGATTTATGCATTGAAAAAGCAAAAAAGAATATTTTTGACGAATTTTGTAAGGGAAATCCATTAATTCAATTAGAATATGCTGAAAAATTAGGGATTGGTAGTTTAAAATATAACCTGATTAATCTTTAACCACAACGTTTATAAACTTATTTCTTACACTTATTATTATGGCAATTGATGCTCAACAAAAACATAAGTTAAAGAAACTTATAAAAGAATTAGGTTCATATAGGGGTAGGCATACTGAACTTGTTTCAGTTTACATTCCTGCAGGGTATGATATCAATAAAATCAATCATCAATTATCTCAAGAACAAGGAACTGCAACCAATATTAAATCTGCTACTAATAGAAAAAATGTTATTGATGCTTTAGAACGTATGCTTCAACATTTAAAATTATACAAAAAAACTCCCGAACATGGATTGGCTGCTTTTTCAGGTAATATTTCTAAAAAAGAAGGTCAACAAGATTTACAAGTATGGGGTATTGAGCCTCCAAATCCATTAAAAACAAAAATTTATAGATGTGATAAAACTTTCGTTCTTAAACCCTTAATTGAACAGTTAGAGATTAAGGAAGTATATGGTATGATTGTTATGGATAGGAGAGATGCTACTATTGCTTTGTTAAAAGGAAAAACTATTGTTCCTTTAATGAAAACTCATTCTGAAGTTCCTGGAAAGTTCCGTGCGGGAGGACAAAGTGCACAAAGATTTGCTCGTTTGAGAGATGGGGCTGCTAAAGATCATTATAATAAAGTTGGAGAATATGTTAAAGAACAGTTTCTTCATTTAAAAAATCTTAAAGGTATTCTTGTTGGGGGGCCAGGTCCTACTAAATATACTTTTGTTGAGGGTAATTATATTACTAATGAGGTTAAAAAGAAGATTATTACTATTAAAGATTTGGGTTATACTGATGAGTTTGGATTACAAGAATTATTAGACAAGTCTGAAGATGTACTTGCTGCTGAAGAAATCGTTGATGAAAAAAAGATTATGCAAAAGTTTTTCACTATTCTTGCTAAAGAACCTGAAAAGACTTCTTATGGTGAAAATGATGTTCTTGAAAAACTTAAAATGGGTGCTGTTGAAACAATTTTGATTTCTGAAGACTTAGATGATGATTTAATCGATAAATTTGAAGCAGAAGCAGAAAAGACGTCTAGTGAAATCAGGATTATTTCTACTGAGACTAGAGAGGGCGCACAATTAAGAGACATAGGTAAAGTCGCTGCGATTTTACGTTATGCTGCTTAAAGTTTTTATGTGGGCTTGATCGAACAAAATGAGGGAAACCCACTTTGGGTGCTACTTACGAAAACGTAGTTGCGTAAAGTCGCTGCTATTTTACGTTATGCTACTTAAAACAAATAGCTGGGTGACTACTCAAAAGTAACAACACAAACAAAACATTTATATATGAGTTCTGCGTTTCTTTAGCTATGAGAATAATCCAAGCTTCAGATTTACATCAAGATGTTTCTAAGTTAGAAACTATTGCAAATACTGCCAAAACACAGTCTCTTAATTTTGTTTTTGCAGGCGATTGGTTTGATTGTCATTCTGCTGTTGAAAAACAAGCAGAACAAAGAGGAATAGAAAAAGATGCAGTTGGAGAAAATGAAGAAGCACAAGAAGAAATAAAAAAAAAGGCTAAAGAAGCATATCAAACATTTAACACAACAATAAGTGGCGTTAAAACTTATGCAATCCCAGGAAACCATGACTTTAAAAGCATGTATGATACAGTAACAAATGCACATTTTTTAAATAAAGAATCTGCAACCATAAATGGTGTTAAATTTGCAGGGGCAATAAATTCTTACGAAGTTCCAAAAGGAATTAACCCAGATAATTTAGTTGATTTAGCAGACGATATTTCAGACCAAGAATTAATGATGTTTTTTCAACAACAAGGAATAGATCCTAGAACTTTAAAAAAAGAAGAAATAACAAAGTTAATAGAAGAAATGTCTGAACAATCACCCACATATCAAAGATTAAAAAATGAAGATTTAGATTATTTAGTTGCCCATAAAGGCCCCACAGGAAGTTTAACAAACAAAAATCCCTCAGGCATAGGCACGGGAAGATTAGTAAAAGAAAAAAAACCAAACGTACTTTGCGGACACTTTCATTCAGGATTAGTTGTTGGTGGAGAAATTACAGGATTGCGTTCTGCCCCAGATACTTTTTACATTATAGAAATTAACGAAGAAGATAAAAAAATTGATTGGGTTGACACCTATGAATTTGAAGATGCAGCTTAAGATTTTTTTGATTCCAATTCTTCCCTTGTAGTTCTTTTAACATGTTTTGCACCAGGAACCTCAAATGGTTCAGAGGATTTATTTGAATTTGCTTGTGACTCACTTCCACCAGATTCTGCCCCTTTTTTCTTTTTCTTTCCACCAGTTACAAACATTATTATCAAATAAAAGCAAACTACAGTAATAACTACGGGATTAAATATCAATTCCAATATAAAGTCCCATTTTGCATTATTTAGAAATCCCATTACATAAAAGAATGCAACTATTACAAAGATCAATACAATTACGTAAACAAAGTTTTTCATATCAAAGTGTTTATCTTCTTTAAATGATGCCAGACCATACAATAATGCCATTACAAATACTAATGCCATTCCCAATATTTGTAAATAAAGAAGTAAACTATCCACATGTGAAGTTGATGCTATAAATACAAATCCAATTACAAATGCAACCATTGCATTTAAATTCTTTTTTGCTTTACCATTTTCTACCCCTAATACCCTTGTTTTTTCAAGAATAGCAAAAATTATTATATATACAAATATAAACGGTAGTAATACATTTAAAAAACCAATTCCGTCTAATACACTTATAGATTCTCGTAAAACAGATACCATACTTTGTTTATAAAAAAACAACTATATAAATTTTACACTTTAAGCTTACTTATTCAAGCTTAGAAAGTTGACCATCAACAAAGGTTATCATTTTTTTTATACCCTCAATACCAAATTCTTTATATGCCTTTTCTTTTCCCATTTTTTCAAACAGATCTTTTCTAATATCATCAAACCGTCTCATAAACGCAAGACGATATTCTAAATCTTTTTTAGCTTTTTTAAGTATTTTTTTCTTTTTTTCTACATCCTCTGTTTTTTCTGCTTCCCTTAAAGATTTAGTACATTCTTTAACAGCCTTATCTAAATTTTTAACAGTTAATTTAAAAAGTTTCATTATGGCTTGAGGCATATCTTCTTTATAAGAAACCAAACTTAATTTTAATGTTTCAACGATAGCGTCCCCATCTTCAATTAAATCATCTGTAATAGACGCAATTGAATCTGAAGATTTTAAATCTGATTCGACTTTTTTTTCTGCGGCAAGCATACTTGTTTGAAATGCTAAAAATACAATCATTGCCGTTCTACTTAGAACCCCATTAAATTTATTTAGTTTTCTTCGTAATCTCGATAAACCCATATTAAATATAAAAAACACACACTATTTAAACTTTTCTAAATTAAACAAACTAATTTTTGTAACCACTCAAAAGTAGCATAAAATCAAAACATTTATATACTACTTATTCACTACTAACTAATAGGTACAAGTTTAGGCTTGTGGCTCGGAACTAATCCCCCCACACTCGATTTCTTCCGAGCAAACCCACTTTCAAACACTTCCGTGTGCATTCATTTGTACACGGAACCTTTTTATAATTATGAAAAATAAGGTATATAAAATGACTGATTTTTTACCAGAAAGACTAAAAGAAAGAAATGCACCTCAAAGTAATGAGATTAACCCTCAAAGCTGTAGAAAAAGATTGCAAAAAGGTTTAATTATAACTTCATTAGTTGCTATAGTTGGTGCAATATGTTGGAATGGTCAACGTGAATACGAGGGTTTTAAAGGCAAACCGCTTAAATGTCCTTTATCTAAAGAAGATTATTCTAGTTTAATGAGTCATTCAAGAACTAGACCAAATAGTGACATCTTAATTAACTTATTAGAAAACGAAGTTGAAAATAACAGAGATAACGGAAACTTTAAAGAATGTGCGGCCGCTTTAGTTCATTTAATTCCCGCATATACTTCAATGGCAGATTTTCCACGCATATCTTATGATGATCAATTAGATGTTAAATTTAGGGCATGGCGTACTTATTTAGACCCATTAATTATGTCTGCAAAAGATGGTCAAAGTTTTGAATTTCCTGGTGCAACTCTCACTATTCTTTCAAATGAACCAATGAGAAGTAGATTAAGCACACCAGTAGGTTCTAAATTTAGTTATTCTGTACGAGTTCATCCTACTGATGAAGGTTTTAATGAAATAACTTATACCGGCCAAGGTCAAACTTGTACTACAAACTTAGGAAAGGTTTCAGACACACCAGATTGGTATCTTAATAAGTTAATTGAAAACGGAAACGAACAACCCCAAACCCAAAACAATTAATATTCTAGTTTAAATAGTTAAATTTATTAATCAATTTCTTTTTCTTTTATTTACTATGATAAATATTGAATTTCCAGATGGAAGCAAAAAACAGTTTGAAGCAGAAGTTACAGGATTAGAAATTGCACAAGGTATTGGAGAACGACTAGCTAAAGCAGCTTTAGCAATTAAAATCGACGGAACTACAACTGATTTAACTACAACCATTTCTACTGATTGTAAAATCCAAATTCTTACTTTTAATGATGAAGAAGGAAAACAAATTTTTTGGCACTCCTCTGCCCATTTAATGGCTATGGCAGTTAAAGAATTATATCCTAACGCTTTACCTACAATTGGTCCAAGCATAGATAATGGTTTTTATTATGATTTTGCTAGTGAACCCTTCAAGCCAGAAGATTTAGAAAAAATTGAATCTAAGATGAAAGAGTTTGTTGAAAAAGATTTACCTTTTGTCAAGGTTAATGCTTCTAAAGATGAAGCTAAAGAAATGTTCAAAAATAATAAATATAAATTAGAGATGATTGAAGAATTAGAAAATATTACAATTTATACTAATGATGGATTTAGAGATTTATGTAAAGGCCCTCATGTTCCCTCAACAGGATATCTTAAAGCTTTCAAATTAACTAAAATCGGGTCTGCATATTGGAAAGCTGATTCTAGTAATGATTCTTTACAAAGAATTTATGGAGTTTCATTTCCAGATAAAAAATTATTAAACAAATACACAATCTTAATTGAAGAAGCTGAAAAAAGAGACCATAGAAAAATTGGAAAAGAACTTGATTTTTTCTCATTTCATGATGAAGCTCCAGGCATGCCTTTTTTTCATGATAGAGGGACTTACATTTGGAATAAATTAGTTAATTTTGTAATGGAAAAAATGATTATTAGAAATTATGAAATTAACAAAACCCCCATAATTCTTAATAAAAGTTTATGGCTTCAGTCAGGACATTGGGATCATTATAAAGAAAATATGTATTATACTAAAATTGATAACAATGATTATGCTGTTAAACCAATGAATTGTCCAGGAAATATTTTAATTTATAAAACCAAATCTCATTCATATAGAGACCTTCCTTTAAGAGCAGGAGAATTTGGTTTAGTTCATAGACATGAATTATCCGGAGTATTATCTGGCTTGTTTAGAGTTAGAGCTTTTACTCAGGATGATGCTCATGTTTTTTGTACGGAAGACCAAATTAAAAGTGAAGTTAATGATTTAATTAATTTTATGGATGAAATTTATAGTACTTTTGGATTTGAATTTCATATTGAACTTTCAACTCGTCCAGAAAAAGCAATGGGTGATGAAAAACTTTGGGATATTGCCGAAACTAAATTAAAAGAAGTTTTAGTTGAATCTAAAAAAGAATTTGTTGTTAATGAAGGTGATGGTGCTTTTTATGGACCAAAAATTGATTTCCATTTAAAAGATGCTATTGGAAGAACTTGGCAATGTGGAACTATCCAACTTGATTTTCAAATGCCTGAAAAATTTGATTTATCTTATGAAGGAAAAGATGGAACTAAACACAAACCAGTTATGTTGCATAGAACTATTTTAGGTAGTGTAGAAAGATTTATGGGTGTTTTAATAGAACATTATGCTGGAAAACTTCCTTTATGGATTAATCCAAATCAAGTTATTGTTCTTCCTGTTGCAGATAGATTTCAAGAATATGCTGAAGAAGTTGCTTCTTCTTTAAAATCTGCAGGAATTAGATGCGATATTGATGCTAGAACTGAAAGTATTCCTAAGAAGGTTAGAGATTCAGAATTGCAAAGATATAATTACATTTTAGTTGTTGGCGATAAAGAAATCAATGATAAAACAGTTACTGTTAGAACTAGAGATAACAAAGTTGAAGGAATGATTAAATATTCTGAATTCCAAGAAAGGTTATTAGAAGAAATAAAAAATAAGAAATAATTTGTTATATTGATTTCTATATTTCAACAATAACAAAGTTGAAGGAATAATTAATATCAACCTAAGACTTACAACATCTTTAAAAAAAAGCATTAATTATTAACAAAGTATGACAAGAATATTACATATTACCAAAAGCGAGTATAAATTAAGAGTATTAGAAGGAACTACCATAATAAGAGAGTATCCTATTGCTATTGGAGAACGGACAGATGGCAAAGCCAGAATATATGAAGAAGATTTTAGAACACCAGAAGGTAAATTTACTATTAAATTAGTAACTCTTCTTGCAAATAGTGAAAATTGGCAGCCACGATTACCAGTTCAACCTAATCTTGCGTATTATCCTTTTTATCTTGCGCACAAATTTGGTAAACCTTTTGAAGATGCAGGAAGAAATGTTTATGGGAATGGTTTAATTGGACTTGATTTTCCTCTTCCTCCAGATATAATTAGATATTATTCTTTTTTAGAAACCGGTGAAGTGTTAAGAGATTGGCGTGAATTCATGGAAGAAAAATGGAAACCTATTTTTGAACATATTGCAGAAACAACCCACATTCCTTTTGACCAAGTTACTCTTAACCATCCAAGCAGACGTAACCAAAAATGTTTTTTGGAAGATAAAACTTTTGCACAACTATTTAATTACACTCCCCCACAACCAACCTCGCCCACAGGAATTCATGGTACTAACGATTCTGACTGCATGGGTCATAAAATTAGCGGCGGATGTATTAGATTGCATAACAAAGATATTTTTGAATTAATTGTTGAATTTGTAAAAGAAGGAATGGAAGTTATCATAGAAAACTAAATTTCTATACTCTCGCCAGGTTTAATAATTTTTACTTTTACTTCAGTTTCACTTTCTACTTCTTCTTTAAATTGTTCAGCATCTTCTTCATGTCCTACTATTTCACCCCAGTGTATTGGAATTGCTATTTCAGGTCCGATTATATTTGCGGCAGATGCTGCCTCTTCTGCATCCATTGTGTAAGTTCCTCCAACTGGCAACAAGACTATATCTGCTTCAATTAAATTCATTTCAGGAATCAAATCTGTATCTCCAGAATAATATACTTTTTTACCTTCTATTTCAAATACATAACCATTTCCTTCTCCCTTTGGATGATAGGATTTAGTTACATTATAAGCTGCTACTGCTTCTATTTTTAATCCTTTTATTTCTTTTTTATCTCCGTTTTTCATTATTTCGGTTTCTATTTCTGCGCCAACTGAAGGTGGTGCAATAATTATTGTATCATCCACAATTATTTTTTTTATTTTTTCTTTTGAAAAATGGTCATAATGAGAATGAGTTATTAGTATTAAGTCAGCTTTTTCTGCGTCAGTATAATCTCCAGAATAAGGGTCTATGTATATTATTTTATTTTTTGTTTTGATTTTTATACTGGCATGACCTAACCATTCTATAATCATATTAAAATTAGGGGTTTAAACGTATATAAATATTGCTATTTTCTAGACTTTAAGAGAAAGTCTTTTAAGTAACTCCCCCTTCCGAAATTAAAATGACATTATTTGAAAACGATGATTGGGGCAGCAAAAGACGCGATCAAATTATTATTAGAGAACTACATGCTACTCAGGATAAAGGAGAACAAGGAGCAGTTTTTGATACCGTCAATGAATTATTTAGGCACATAGACGCAGTTAAAAATCGGTTTGTACGTAACAAAGATAAACTTAGTGCTTTAATAAACATTTCTAACATTCGTATTCCTTACACAGTAGATTTTTTAAAATATGTGTGTACTAAAAATGCTTTTTTGGGAATGGGGCATCATTATTCTCCTGAATTAAGAGCAAGAGCTCAACTATTACTCGGACTTTTGCCTGCAACTCAAAAGGATATAACTTCTCATGAAAGTAGAATTAGAGAACATCCATTTCATGATTCAGATGAAGATAATCCTCAAAATTATCAAACTGCAGAGGGTTATGACTGGTTAAGGTAAAACTTTATAAATAAAATATTCTCATTATTACAATGGTATTAGAAAAGTTAGGGAGTAGTTTAAAAGAAACTTTAAGTAAAATTACTAAAGCAATTTTTGTAGATGAAAAACTGATTAATGAGATTGTTAAAGAAATTCAAAAGGCACTTTTACAATCTGATGTTAATGTAAAATTAGTTCTTGAACTTACTAAAGAAATTAAAAAAAGAGCTTTAAAAGATGATTCGCCAGGATTAAACAAAAAAGAAGCTTTAGTAAAGATTGTTTATGAAGAACTTGTTAAATTCTTAGGTGAAGAAAAAAAAGAGCTTGATATTAAAGAAAAGCCAACTAAAATTATGTTGGTTGGTTTATTTGGAAGTGGGAAAACAACTTCTGCAGGAAAACTTGCAAAATATTATAAAAAAAGAAGTAAAAAAGTTTGTGTAGTGGGTTTAGATGTTTGGAGACCTGCTGCTATGGACCAACTTGAACAAGTTGCTAAAAGTGCACAAGTAGATTCATTTGTTAATAAAAAAGAAAAAAATCCTTTAAAGATTTGGAAAAGCATAGAGAAAGAAATTAAAGAATATGATATTGTAATTGTTGATACTGCGGGTAGAGATGCGCTTTCTAAAGATTTAATTAAAGAAATTGAAGGCATTACTAAAGCCGTTCAACCTAAAGAAAAATTATTAATAATTTCTGCAGATATTGGTCAGACTGCTCAAAAACAAGCAGAACAATTTCATGAATCTTGTGGCATTACGGGAGTTATTATTACTAAAATGGAAGGTACTGCTAAAGGTGGCGGAGCATTAACTGCTTGTTCTGTTACTAAAGCACCAATTAAGTTTATTGGTGTTGGTGAGAAGGTTGATGATTTAGAAATTTTTAATCCTTCTGGTTTTGTTTCTAGACTTTTGGGAATGGGCGATATAGAAGCTTTAATGGAAAAAGCAAAAGACGCTATTGATGAAGAAGAAGCCCAGGATTTAGGTAAAAAATTATTAAAAGGAGAGTTTAACTTAATTGATTTGTATGAACAAATGAAGGCTATGAAAAAAATGGGTCCTATGTCTAAGGTTATGGAGATGATTCCTGGAATGTCTCAGATTAAAATGCCTAAAGAAGCATTACAAGTTCAAGAAGGTAAATTAAAAAAATGGAGATTTATTATGGATTCTTGCACTAAAGAAGAATTAGAAGAACCCGATAAAGTTATTTCGGGAGATAGAGTTGAACGTATTGCTAAAGGTAGTGGAACTTCAACTCATGAAGTTAGAGAACTTCTTAAACAATATAAACAGAGTAAAAAATTGATGAAAAATATGGGCGGTAGTGAAAAGAAAATGCAATCCATGATGAAGAAATTACAAGGCGGTAATGTTAAACTATAAAAACAAACCTTTAAATACCTTTCAAGTTAACCTTTTTTTATGACTAAAGAAATTATATCCAAATTAGTACCTGATACATCTGTTATTGTAGAAGGGATTATATCTTCTAAATTAAATAAAGAATTAGAAATTGAAGAACTTATCATTCATGAAGCAGTTCTTGCAGAATTAGAACATCAAGCTAACGAAGGTAAAATAATTGGGTTAATGGGTTTGGAAGAAATAGAAACCATTAGAACTCTTCTTAAAGATAAAGTTCGTTTTACAGGCAATAGACCAACATTCAATCATATCAGAGATGCTCATCTTGGAGAAATTGATGCTTTAATTAGACAATTAGCTTATGATGAAGAAGCTACTTTAATTACTGCCGATAAAGTTCAATACAAAGTTGCTAGAGCTAAAGGAATTAATGCTATTTTTATTGCACAATCAAAAGAAAAAATTAAATTAAAATTAGAATCTTATTTCGATTTAATTACTATGTCTGTTCATTTGAAAGAAGGCACACTTCCTACTGCTAAAAAAGGAACACCAGGAAATTTAGAATTTGTTTCTTTATCCAAAAAAAGATTATCACAAAAAGATGTTCAAGATGTTGCTAGAGAAATTATTGAAGCTACACGTTCAAGAAGTGATGGTTTTATTGAAATAGAAAGAGAGGGTTCAACAATAGTACAATTAGGATTATTTAGAATAGTTATTACTCGACCGCCATTTTCGGATGGGTGGGAAATTACTGCTGTTCGTCCAGTTAAACAACTTACGTTAGAAGAGTATCAACTTTCTGAAAAATTAAATGCTAGAATTTGTAAACAAGCAGAGGGTGTTTTAATTGCTGGAAGTCCAGGTATGGGTAAATCTACTTTTGCTGCTGCTTTAACTCTACATTATGCTAAACAAGGGAAAATTGTTAAGACTATTGAGGCTCCAAGAGATTTAGTTCTTCCTGATGAAGTAACTCAATATGCTATTTCGCATGGTACTCCTGAAGAAGTTAAAGATATTTTATTACTTTCACGTCCCGATTATACTTTGTTTGATGAAATGCGTAACACTGATGATTTTCTACTTTATGCGGATTTAAGATTAGCAGGTATTGGTCTTGCAGGGGTTATTCATGGTACTGCTCCAGTTGATGCAATTCAAAGATTTGTTGGAAGAATTGAATTAGGAGTTATTCCTCAAGTTATTGATACGGTTATTTTTATTAAAAATGGTACTGTTTTTAAAGTTCTTTCATTGAAAATGGAAGTTAAAGTTCCTGCGGGTATGACTGAAGCAGATTTAGCTCGTCCTGTTGTTGTTATTCGTGATTTTGAAACTAACCAAGCAGAATATGAACTTTATTCTTATGGTGAAGAAACAGTTCTTATTCCTGTTACTGATACTAAAATTGTTGAGCGTGGCGTTAACAAACTTGCTCGAGAAACTATTGAAGATTATATGAAGAATTATGCAGATGATGTTAAAGTTGAAATTGCTTCTCCTGAAAAAGCAATTGTTTACGTTCCGGATGAAGCTATTGCAAGAATTATTGGAAAACAAGGCGCACATATTGCTCAGATGGAAGAAGCACTAGGAATGAGTTTGGATATTAGAGAATTAGAAGGAACTCCAAAAAAAAGAGATAAACAAGATAATAATGAATTAAGATTTGATGTTCATGAAGATAAAAATGCTATTACTTTTCAATTAAATAAAGGTATGAAAAATAAAGAAGTTAATATTTATTTACATTCAGATATTGTTGCAACTGCCACTACGGGTAAAAATTCAACAGTTAGACTTAATAAAAAAGGAAAATTAGGTGAAAAACTTTCTTCTGCTTTAAGAAAAAATGAAGAAATTATTATTCTTAAAAAATAATCATGCAACATGATCAAAATGTTCATGTAATTCTCTTATTAATTCAGGTTTGTGTTCCATTAAAATTGGTTTTGCACCATTAGCATATCGCGCCACATAACCATCAAATGCTTCTTCAACACTTACCGGCCTTTGTAATTTTTCTCCCATAAAATATCTATGTCTTCCCATTTCATTTACTAAAAAATGAACTCCATCTTCACCATAAACTTCTGCCATTCTTCTAGTTACATTTACTGCTAATTGCATTTCATCCATTGCTAAACTAGTATTTACCGGGTCGCTTTCACCTACAAAAGAAATATTAGTTCTTAAATGTCCACTCCCACATGCACTTAAAATAAACGCTTGTTCATAAAAATGTGGATCTTTTCCCATTGAATCATTTCTTACAACAAATACGCCATATCGCGTTATTAATTCACCATCAATCATTAAGTCTCTACAACAAAGAAATGCGGGAACTATTCTCTTTCCATCACCCCTCCCTTCATTAGATTTAACTTTTCGTTTAGGATTTTCAGGGTCATAATGTATAAAATATTGTGTTGTTACCCCCTGAGGCATACTAAGAACACTTCCAAAATCAGGATTTACTGCACAATCATCTTTTATACAAAAACGTTGACATACTTCTTCAAGCAAAACTTTAAGTTCGTTTGGTCGTTCATTAGGAGAAATTCGATGTAAATTTAAATCTTGTTCGGCTTTTTCTAAAGTATCTTTCAACCCTAATTCATCTCGTTCAGTATCTAAATCATTCATTAAAATAAATAAAAAGAAAAACATTTATATACTTTACCCCACATTTATGTTATATCTTACCAAATAACTAACAAAGATGGTTAAATTAGACGAAACTGAACAAAAGATTGTTAAAGAGCTTATTAGAAATACGCGAGCATCAGATAGTGAAATTTCTAAAAGAACAGGAATTCCAGTAATGACCGTCAATAGACGAAGAAAAAAGTTAGAAGAAAACAAATCTTTACGTTATTATACTTCCTTAGACAAAGGAGAGTTCGGCATGGAAATTTTTGGGGCTAAAAAACTGTTTGTTATCCAATTTAAAATAGGAATTAGTAAAAAAGAATATATTGAAAAATTAGAAAGTGATGCAAAATGGCGGTTACTTAATTCTAAATATATTAGTTTTGCTTATCTAGGAGATTCAAACGGACATCTTGCATTAATTATTGCTTTAGATGCTAAAGATAACGAGGGTTTAATTGAAGAATTCAATACAAAAATTGTTCAATATCTTAGAAGTAAATTAGGGAAGGATTGCATAAGACGTGTTAACACCACCTCTTTAACTAAACTTATTAGAATTCATCACAATTATCTTCCCGCATATAACATGGAAAAGGGGCACATAAAAAAGGATTGGCCTGATGATTTAATATTTGTTGATGAAGTATAATTACACAAAAAATATATAAATACCTTCTTATCTCTTAAATACATGATTGACTTAAAATACTTAAGAGAAAACCCCGATGTTATTCGAAATGATTTAGAAAAACGCAGAGATTTTGAAAAAAAGACTTGGGTTGATGAAGTTCTTCATGACGATGAGGAATATAGAAACTTATTAAGTGAATCTCAAACTCTTAGACAAAAACGTAATGAAGTTTCTAAAAAAGTTAGTGAAGGTAAAAAGAATGGAGAAGATGTAACTAATTTAATGCAAGAAGCTAAAGCTATTCCTAAAAAACTTAATGAGATCGAAATTAAAATTGAAAAATTATTAACTAATATAAAAACTAAACTTATGGGCCTTCCAAATATTCTTCATGAGTCTGTTCCCGTTGGTGAAACAGAAGAAGATAATGTTGAGGTTGAACAAATTAATAAAAAACCTGAGTTTAAATTTGAACCTTCATCCCACATTGACTTAATAGAAAAGTTAAATTTAGTTGATTTAGAACGTGCTGCTAAAATTAGTGGTGCCAGATTTTATTTTTTAAAAGGAGATTTAGCTTTATTAGATCTTGCACTTCAAAGATATGCAGTTGATTTCATGACTAAAAAAGATTTTGAACTTATTATCCCACCGCACCTGATGAATAGAAAAGCGTATGAAGGTGTAACTGATTTAGATGATTTTGAAAATGTCATGTATAATGTTCAACCTGATAACTTTTATTTAATTGCGACTTCTGAACATCCACTTACTGCAATGTATATGAATGAGGCATTAGAAGAGAAAAAGCTTCCAATAAAAATGGCGGGGTTAAGTCATTGTTTTAGAAGAGAAGTTGGAGCACATCAAGGAGATAAAGGAATTTGGAGAGTTCACCAATTTACTAAAGTTGAACAAATTGTTTTATGTAAACCAGAAAATTCAGAAAAACTTCATGATGATTTATTAAATAATGCTAAAGAATTTTTTATCAGTCTTAATTTACATTTTAGAGTAGTTCAAATTTGTACTGCGGATATGGGCACTGTTGCTGCTAAAAAGTTCGATTTAGAAGCATGGA
>CAYRWJ010000001.1:27942-46349 GCA_964427985.1 uncultured Methanosarcinales archaeon | reverse complement strand
CAATTTTAATTTTATTACTTTCAGTCATGAAGTCAAATATTGCTGCTAGTCCTCCAGATATGTTTAAATCATTATCCATGGAAGTTTCAAATTGTGTTTTTGCAGTTTCAATTAATTTAACAACGTCTTTATTATATTCTTTATTTTCAATTTCGTCAAGATTATCTAAAAAGTCATAAAACTTTTTTAGTATTGTGGGTATATTTTTTAAATTGTCTTCTTTAAAATCCATTTTTTGTCTGTAATGGGTAGATAATAATTCATATCGTATTGCTTTTGGTTCATATCCTTTTTCTAATAAATCTTTTAGAGTATAAAAGTTCCCTAAACTTTTACTCATTTTTTCTCCATTAACAATTAAATGTTCATTATGTAACCAGTAGTTAACATATTTTTTCCCATTGGCTACTTCTGATTGTGCAATTTCATTAGTGTGATGAGGAAATATTAAATCCACTCCTCCTGTGTGAATATCAAAGGGTTGTCCTAAGTATTTTACTGACATTACTGAACATTCAATATGCCAGCCCGGTCTGCCTTTTCCGATTTCTGTTTCCCAGTAAACATCTCCGTCTTCTTTATCCCATGATTTCCAAAGTGCAAAATCTCTTGCATCTTCTTTTTCATACTCATCTTTATTAGATAGTCTTCCATCTGCATTTTGTTTTAAATCATCTAGTTGTAAACATGCAAGTTTTCCATAATTAGTAAATTTAGAAATTTTATAGTATATATCTCCTTTTTCTGTTTTATACGCATATCCTTTTTCTAATAGTTTTTTAATTAGTTCAACCATTCCGTTAATGTGTTCTGATGCTTTTGGTGTTATTCCTGGAATTTCTATGTTTAGTTTTTTCAAATCTTCAAAAAAAGCTTCAGTATAGAATTCTGTAAATTCTTTCAGGCTTTTGCCTTCTTTTTGTGAGTCTCTTATTGTTTTGTCATCAACATCTGTAATGTTCATTACATGTTTTAGTTTGAACCCTTTATATTTTAGATATCTTCTAAGTAAATCTACAAAAATGTATGCTCTTAAATTTCCAAGATGAACATAGTTGTAAACCGTAGGCCCGCAGCTATATAAGCTAACTTGCCCTGAAAGTATGGGTTTAAATTCTTCTACTTTTCTGTTTAATGTGTTGTAAAACTTTAGCATAGAACTTCTTTACTTGTTTTAATTTATATAGTTTTCCTAATAATCAGTTTGGTATCGAATAATTCTAATGCCAATTCGATTAACTTAGCTTGTTTATCTGAGTTTTCTGGCGATTTTTCTAATTTTTTATTTGATCCTTGTAAGAAAGCTATTTCTTTTTCTATATTGCTTATTTTATTTTCTTCATTAATTATTTGACCAGTTAGTAAATCTTCTGTGTGTAATGAATTAAACTTTTCTTGTAACGAAATTTGTTTTTCTTGTTTTATATTTAAAAACCCTTTTTCTATTTCTTTAAGCAATTCAAGAGTGTTTTTTTCTTGTTTTTCATTTAAATTAACTTCTTTATTATTCATTGCTCGTTTTAAACCAAGCAGAATCTCTATAATTTTTAATTCTTTATCATTAAAAAAAGTTGTTGCGGGTTCTTCTAAATATTCTTTAATAAGTGCATATTCTAAACTTA
The DNA here is from genome assembly GCA_964427985.1 of uncultured Methanosarcinales archaeon. GTDB lineage: Archaea > Nanobdellota > Nanobdellia > Woesearchaeales > JABIAG01 > JABIAG01. The sequence goes on along the minus strand of CAYRWJ010000001.1, from coordinate 44,727 downwards.
CTTTTTGGTATTTTCTTAATGCTCTTCCTAATTTGGAAAAGAATAAATTAACTTCATCTTTGTTAGTATTTAATTGAATTTGTATTTCTTCTTTTTCTTTTTTTAGTTCAATATTTTGTTTGTATTCTGGACTTTCTTTTATTGTTTTAATTTTTTTTTCTTTTAATTCTTTTTCTTTTTCTAACTCACTAACTTTCGTATTTTTTTGTTCAATATCTTGTTCTTGATGTTTTTCGTATTCTGTTTCTTCATGTATTTTTGATATTGTTAAAAGTAATTCTTCGATTTTGTCTAATTTCTTTCTTTCTATTTTATTTTTGAATTTTCTTGCTTGTAAATTGATTTCTCCAATTGATTTGTATACTTCTTGTACTTGATGAAAGAATAAGTGTGTTGTTGTTTGATAACTTTTTGTTGTTTTTTGTGCGAGGTCATCTAAAGTTTTGTTTAGTTCTGTGTTAAAGTTGATTGTTATTCTTAATGTTTTTTCTTCAGGTATTTGTAAATTGTTTAGAAATCTATCAACTTCTGTTACAAAACTATTTTTTTGTCCAATTACTATGCTTTTTACTCTATCTTCAACTTTATCTTTTTCATTTACTTGAGCTATGCGTAATAATTCATTTTTTTCTTTTAAACTGTTTTTTTGTGAAGTTATATTTTCAAAATAGTTATTTAATTCTTTGCTAAAGTTAATTTGAGAAAGTTCTTCATCTAACCAGTCATGTAGTCCATTAAGGTCTACTGTTTTTGTTTTTGGTTCTTCTTTTTTAAATAATTTAAACATTTTACGTAGGAATTAAGTTTATTCTATAAATCTTTGCTATTTATGAATAACATAGAACATTTCGTTTTCTGTATCAATAAGAGTGTATTCATAGTCTAATCTGTTTAACATTAAGTCAAACCATTTTCTTTTTGGTACTCTCATTGGTTTTCCACTTAATGTTTTTGTTGAAAAGCTTACAATAATCCATTTTGAAGGTATTTTTTTAATTAATTCTTCGCTTATCTTGTGGCTTTTAACTAATTCAATACTTTCTAATAATTTAAATAAAAAGTAAATATTTGCTTTTGGTAATTTGATTTCTAAAATGTCTTTGCAATAAGCTTTTCCTTTTATTTTGTTTTTAGAAAAAAAAGTATTGATTTGATTTACACACCCTTTATTTATTTCATATGCTAAATATTCTGGTTTGCATCCTAATTTATTATAACTCAAGGGATTAACTCCTGCTCCTAAATCAATTATTTTTTTTGGAAATCCTGTTAAGCCAAATATGCTTAAATAAATATCATAATCTCTATCTTTAGTAGAATAATGTTCTTCTAATTTTTTCCCTTTGTCGAACACACCTATTCCTTTATATAAATTTTTTTTAACAAATTTAACAAGTTTTTCAAATTCTTTTTTTTTATCAAGTTTATCAATAATGGAAGGATTATTTGTTAGTTGTTTAACAATTTCTTTCTTTACTTTTTCTTTAATTATATTTTTATATTTCCCACTACAAACTTTTAAGATTAGTTTATTAAGAACTTCTTTTTTCAATTCTTTAGTGTAAATTTTCAATTTTAGAGTATTATTTCTTTTTTACTATAATCATTACATGATCTTTTTCAAAGGGTTCTAAGCTTCTAAAATCAACTATTGTCAATTCTTTTTCTAGCATTTCTCTAACTTGTCTAAATACTTGTTTGGGTTTTGCACCCATATCTATACTTCTTGCTTTTACTGAAAGTAATCCAAAACCACCTTTTTTTAAATATGTTTTAACATTTTTTAAAAATATTTCTGCTTGATTTCTTTGAGCAACATCTTGAAATATTACACTAACTTTTTCTGGAACTAAAGATTTGTATGTTTCAGGATGAAATGCGTCTCCTAGTATGGGTGTTATGTTCTTTCTTTTTTCACATAAGAACATTAAGTCCATCATTGGTCTGAATGCGGGGTCGATTCCAAATATCATGCCTCCATTGCCAATTATGTCTGATATGTGTGAAGCAGTAGTTCCTGATGCAATTCCTAAATATAAAACTGTTTGATCTGGTCTAATAAATGCATCTGTTACACCTTGCATTATGTACGCGCCTAATTTACTACGGTTAGGATTCCATTCTCTGTATTCTATGCCTTTATCTTTTACTAACTTTTCATCATATACTTTTTTCCCAGGAACTAGATTTTTTGTAAATATTCTTTTTCTTCTTCCTTGAACTTCATATACTCCGAATAGTTTGGTTGATTTCATTTTTTGTTTTTTATTCTCCAGCAATTTTCATCTATAAAATCATGATTTGTAGTATTTAAATTGTTAATAAATTCAGGAGTTACTTTACAACGGTATTTTTCCATTACTTCATACCATGTCCAATGGTCTTTTTTGTATTGGTCAAAGAAGTTAACGTTCATTATACATCTTTTTCCTCTTTGTTTTATTTCCCATAAAAATCTTGTTGAAGATTGTATTGGTTGATAAGTTTCTGTGCAATTTTGTAATGCTTCTTTTTGAGTCATGTTTATTTCATCAAATACAGGAGTGCGATCATACCACAATACTAATTCATCTACTAAATAATACAAATACCCTAATCCAAATAATACTGCTATTACAACAATGGTCCAAATTAGTATTTTATTCATTTTAACATACTCTTTAATTTATCTCCCATGAATTTTCCTTTAAAGTAATCTATTTTTACTGCTATTGAGATTTTATCTGCGAGTTGACGTGCTGCTTTTGCTTTTTGGTTAGAAATTGCAACGTATTCATGACCTAATAATATTCCGTATTTTGGAGGTTTAGCTCCAACTTTTATGTGTCTAAATAATGCTTTTTCAGCACCAAGGAGTTGTATTGTTGATGCAGGAAATTCCACTAAATCTTTTATTCCTCCTGCTAATTCAATAAGTTTTCCTCCAATTAATCCCCCTGCCAAGGTTGTTAGGTTGGGGTAGTGTTGGTTCATTAAATCAGTTAATTTTCTAGTTTGTTTTTCTCTTAAAATAATTAGGTTTTCACATTCTTTTCGTAATAATTCTAAACTTTCCATATCTTTATTGGAAAATTCTTTTCCCATGCTTTCTGTTATTTTGAACTTTTGCATTAATGCTTTTCTTTCTTTTCGAATAACATCAATAAAATCTTTTTGGTCTGTAATCATATTTGAAATTTCTGGCAGGGTTAGTTTGTACCAGTCTCTTAATCTTTTTGTTAAGATATTTATGACTCTGTCAAGGTCTTCTATGTGAGAAACTAATTGTATAACAAATACGTCTTCACCAATTGCTTCTTTAATCCTAATTTTAGTAAAAGCAATGCTTTTTTTTCTTAATTCTTGTAAGTTCATTGTTTGTAGGGGGATGGCTTGCCTTATTAAATATTTCCCTTAAAAATAGAAAAGTTAATAAAAACTTTTATCTATTTGTGGTTATGATACTTTCAGAAAAAGAACTTAAGAAGTTTTCTGTTAAACATAGTAAAAAAATAGTTCATCATGCTGTTGGAGAAGGAATTATAGCGAGTTTGCCTTTAGTGGCATTGTTAATTGGTGCTTTAGTAATTTTTACTAATCCAAATTCACAAGAGCTTATGTCTCCAAAACGGTTTGGTTTTCTTAGTTTTTTACTTCCAATAGTTCTTGTTGCTTATGTTGTTTTCTTATTTTTTATTATTAAAGATATAAAAACTAAAATTAAACAGAAATAATTAACTTCCTAATCCTATTAAGCTTACTCCAATAAGTATGAACAGCACACCTAACCATTTTAATCTTGTTATTTCTTCTCTTAAAATCCATTTTGATAAGAATGTTACCCAAACATATGATAAAGCAACAAGAGGGTACAATACTGATAATTCTCCTCCTTTTAGTGCGGGTATGAATAATAATGTGCTTAATGCATAAAAACCAAGTCCAAATATTAAACTTTTATTTTTTAGTATGTCTAATATGTTTTGTATTATTCGATTAAAATTTATCTCTTTTAATTTGGTTATATAAAATTTATCTGATCCTTTTTTTAATAAAATTGGGCCTATTGCTCCAACTATTGTTGCACTAATTACAAGCCCTATTGCCCATAATTCTGTTGTCATTCTAATACCCTCTGTTCAGTTTTGCTTCCAAAGCCTACAAATGAAACACCAATAACTATTGCTAGTATGCCTAACCATTTGAAATAATTTAGTTCTTCATGAAAGAATAAGTTTGACATTAACATAACCCAGATGTATCCTGTTGCAATTATGGGATAAAGTGTTGAAAGATCATCTTTTTTTAAAGCAATTAATAATATTGCTGCTCCAACTGCATAAATTATTAATCCTCCAATAATAAAATAATTTAATAAAATTCCACTAACGCTTAAGTTTAGTTTGGGTATCCCAAATTTATAAAGTATTTGTGCTATAGAAACTAATATTGTAACAATTATTATCATAAATAATGCTTTAGTATTCATATCCCCTCTTTTTCTTATTTAGGTTTTTTATTTTTTTAGCCAGTGTTCTAACATTACACCATATGCGGGTCTTGTAATAAATACTCCGATGGATACTCCAATTATGGTAGTTATTGCAAAACCTCTTAATATCCCTGCTCCTGCTCGCATTAATGGAAGCATTGCTACAACTGTTGTAAAATATGCCGCCATTATGATAAAGAATGCATTTTTCAGTTTGGCTTTTATGTTTGAATGATGTTGTGTCGCTTTGCTTAATAATTCATCAGCGATTACAATTTGGTGGTCTACTCCTGTTCCTACCACAATTATTATTCCTGCAATTGCAGCTAAATCTAAGTTAGTACCAAATGCTGCTGCCACTCCTAATAATAATACTACTTCGCTTATGTTTGTTATTATCATAGGTAATGCAATTTTTATTGATCTGTATCTTATAAAAACTACTGCAGCTACAACAAGTATTGCTAATAATCCAATTAGTACTGCGGTTTTTAGAAATTCTTTTCCTAATATTGGGCTTAAATTATCTGCTTTTACTATTTGTAATTTAACAGGTAAACTTCCTGTTTTTAATATTGTTTGTAATCTTTTCATGTTTGCTAATGTAACGCTAACTGCTTCATCTCTGGTGTTGCCTATGCCTCCCCCTGTTATTTGAATTGTTGTTTCTGCTCTTCCCCTTAGTCCAGCTCCAACATTTAAGGAATCAACTAGTTGATCATCTAAATAAAATTCTATTTGTTCACTAAGTATTTCACTTCCACTTTCACTTGTTATTACATCTAAATTTTTGGTTACACCTGCTTGTCTTTCTGCTGCTTCAGCTGACAAATCAACAGTGAAAAAGAATTGACAACTGTGTTTTCCATCAGAAGTTTGTCCACAACCTTGACTTGGGTTTATTCCTGAACAGTCTGAGCTTCGACAAACATAAGCTATTTCTTTTCCGCCTCTAAAAACAGTTGTTCCGTTTATTTTTGCTTCAAATTTTCCTTGTGTTCCAATTAAGGATTCAATTTCTTTTTTTTGTAATCCTGCAATTTCGATTAAAATAAATTGATTTCCTGATAAATCTGATGATTTTTTGATTTTAACATCACTTAATCCAAATGCGTTTAATCTTTGGTCTAGGTTTTCTACAACTTGGTCTATAATTTCGTCGTCTACTTTTTCTTCAGGAGTTAGAAGAACTCTTACTCCTCCTTGTAAATCTAATCCTTTTCTTATATTATTTTTTGGTGCTTCATAGACTGTTATTCCTAAGTCTGCGGTTCCAATAATTTTTTCAATAGTTTCATTAATCTCGATTACTCTTTCTACTGTTTCATTTTCAATGGTCTCATTAATGATTTTAGTGATAACTTCTCCCGTATACTCTAATTCGATTTCAGGTAAAGTTTTTATTGAATAAGAATTTTTTTCAGTTCTTAGTCTAACTGTTCGATTTATTTCTAAATCTGAAATTGCATCATAATAGTCTGCCACTGTTTTAATTGCATTTCCATTTATGCTTGTAATTACTTCATGACTTAATGGTTGTGCATTTTTAGCTGGGCTTTCAAGTCCTGCAACATATGCTGCTGATTCTTTTTCTATAAATCTTATTGCAACTCCTTCTGTATTTGTTGGATGTATTGCTGATACGGCTAGTAATAAGCAAAATATTAAGATTAATATTTTTATGTTGGTAAGAATTTTAGGAATTTTCACTTTTTCTTCCTCTCAACATATAGTTTTAAAATTCCTGCATTTTGTACCCATGTGTTCATCATATCTACGATTAATCCAATTAATACTATTGTCATAATTTGGGTAATTACTGGGCTTTGGGAAAAGATAAGTGCAATTATTATTGCTGTAATGGTTGTAAGTGTCATCATAAACCCTGTTTTCATTGCAGATCTTATTCTTGCGTTAACAGAACCTTCTTTCTTTTTGAGTACTTTTGTAGAAAGTAAAATGTTTGTATCAACTGCATATCCAATTAGCATTAAAAATGCAGCTATCCCTGCAGTGCTTAATTTAATCCCTATTATGTTTACTACTGCTAATGTTATTATGATGTCTGATATTGCTGCTAAAACAATTGAAGAACTCGGAACTATGCTTCTAAAATATAGAAATACAACTATGCCCATAAAAATAAATGCAAAAATTATTGCAATTATTGTTTCTTTAAAAAAACTACTTCCTAATGAACTCCCAATAGTTTCTATTGTGATTTGGTCTTCTTTTATGTCAAATTCATTTTTTAATTGATTGATTACAGGATTTATTTTTGAATCTTCTGTTGAATCTATTTCAATTATTAATCCAATTTGTTTGCCTGCTCCTGAAAGAGTCCGTACATTTATTTCTCCTTCGTAATTGATACTTGTTTGTAGTTCTAATGATTTGATGTCTGAGCTAATAATTGAGATGCTCGTTCCTCCTTTTAATGAAATTCCTTTGTTTACAAAACTTCCAGTTGTTGAATAGTTTACAAATAAGAATATTATTGCTATTATTAATATTATAAATGGAATTGCTAACAAGATTTTACTTTTATATTTACTTTTGTTTCTCCCCCCATCGTGCTCTTCCATTTTGTTTAGAATCCTTGATTTATTAATAAATGTTTCGTCAAAACATTTATATATGTTATTTATAAATAAAGATCATGAGTAAGTTAAGTGCGTTTAGAAAAAAAGTTACTTTCTTAATTATTGGTTTTGTAATTATCTACACTTTTTATTTACGTTGGGAATGGCTTATTGAAAATGTTTATTTTCTTAATGTAATGTATTCTTTTATTTATGACAATTTTGTCCAAATGACGTTGGGGGGGATGTTTCTTTCTAGTCTGTTTGGAGGTATTTTTATTATTTTTCTTCCTATTGAATTTCAGTTTGCTTATTATTTTTCTTCACATCATCATTTGTTGTTAGTTATTGCAGTCTTATTAGTTGGAAATATTATTGGGCTTTCAATTGATTATTTTATTGGTAAACTATTTGGAGAAAGACTTGCTAGAAAACTCTTAAAAAAGAGGTATGATAAATTTGTTGGTATAATGCAGGGTAAGTTTGGTTCTTTTTTGATTTTTTTTGGTAATATTATTATTTTTCCTATAGAACTTTTTTCTGTTGCTGTTGGTTCTGCTAAATACCCGTATAAAAAATTTTTATTGTATACGTTTTTGGGTAAACTTATTAAGTTTGCAGTAATGGTATATTTGATGATAGTATTTGGATTGAGTTTAGATATGGCGTTCTTATTGAGTTTGATTTAACCGTTCTCCAAGCCCATAAGTTATTGTATCAACATTTAATTTAATATCTTCAGTTAATTCAAATCTAATTAAATATTTTTCTTCAACAAAATTATTTAATTTACATGTTTCGTTACACAAGTTGGCAAATGAAATAGTTTCATTTTCTAAATTAAGTTCCATAATTAAATACATATCTTTTTCATCGACTAAATAACTTCTTACTTGCCCTTTTCCACTTACTTTTCCAGTAATTGCCAATCCATTTAGTACTCCTTGCTGGTTTGGTTTCCATAACATTACAGAATTGGTTAAGAATGTTTTATCCACGTTGTCTTGGTAAACTCCTTTTTTTATTGTAGTAAATGCTTTTCCTGTGTTGGTGTTAAAGTAAACAAACCCGACTGTAATTAGTACTAGAATTATTATAAGCAGTATTGCTGTTATGATGTTTTTTTTATCCATTTTAAACTAGACCAGATAACCCAATTATGTTTATGTATAATCCTGAATTCATTAATACATATTGTTCTATGAATACTGCTAATACAAGAACTGCGATAGCAATGGCAAGGATAGTTATGGCATTTCGTATCAATATTATTTTTTTGTTTGCTTTTTTTTCAGATATTACACTTCTTGATACTACTCCTCCGGATATTGCTGAAAAGATATAAGCTAATCCTTCTAATAATGTATGAGGTAAAACTATTACTAATATTATTCCAAAAATAATTAAGGGGTTTAATGCGCCTGCTAGTGCAGATGTTTTTGCTAAGTTTCCAAATATTGTCCCCCATACTGACGCATTCCAAACTAATAAAAATATTGCCCCGTCGCCAATAAAGAAAGCCATAATAAATGCAAGTCCTAATACTACTAAATTGTGCATAAATAATGTCATAAATAATCCTGAGTTAAACGCTGTTGCGCCTCCAACAGAGGAATATAATACACCTAATTGATTTTGGAATAAGGTATTGGTTGCCAGAGAAGGGAGCATAATACTAAATAGACTAAATCCCATCATCACTCCTAAAAATATCAATAAGTAAATTAGTATAAGTCTTGTGTGATTTATTAGTTTTGGATTTTTTATTTTTGTTTTGCTCAATAATCCTATCTCTCTTCCCACTAGTCCTTTTATTGTTGGATATAATAATAATGCAGTTATTGCTACGGTAACTATTGCTGGATCTTTTTTAAATAATATTGTTGCGATTCCAATTCCAATGATTGAATATACCAATCCTAAAAAGAAAGCAATGTATGGTTTTTTCTTTACTAATTCGATATTGTAAAGGCGTTCTAACATCTTTAATTATAATCCATTAAGTTTATATACTTTACCTTTTTCCAAGCTTATATGAGTCAAAGACTTTACAGTAAAAGAATGCTTTTGGGATCTAAATCTCGTGGAGAACGAATTAGACCTAAAACTTTCAAAACAGAAGCAGCAGCTAAGAAATATGTTGCAGATAAGAAGCTTAATGCAAAGATTGAACTTAAAGGCAAAAAGTTTGCCGTTATTCAATAATTCTCGATGTTCAAGTTAATTAAAAAGAATGGGAAAGCACGTTTAGGTCAGCTTGTTACAAAGTCTGGAACAGTTGAAACTCCTTTTTTTATGCCTGTGGCTACTAAACTTTCTGTTAAACAATTTTCTACTCTTGATTTAAAAGAAATTGGGAATGAAGTAATAATTTCAAATGCATTTGTCTTGTATCTTCGTCCGGGAGATGAGATGATAAAAAAGTTAGGCGGAATAAAGAAATTAATGAATTATCATGGAATTAATTTTTCTGATTCTGGTGGTTTTCAAATGTATAGTAAAAATTTTCTTATTGAAACTTCTGATAAAGGAGTTCTTTTTAAAAGTCCTTTTGATGGAACGCGTCATTTTGTTACTCCTGAAAAAGATATGGAGATTCAATTAAATATTGGAAGTGATGTTGCTATGTGTTTAGATGTTATGCCTAATTTTCATGGTGTTGAAAAAGAGGAGATTAAAGAAGCAGTTAGAAAAACTACTTTGTGGGCTGAAAGATGTAAAATTCATCATGATAAATTACAATCAAAATTAAAACAAAAAAATAGACAGTTATTATTTGGAATTAGTCAGGGAGGTATTCATCCAGATTTAAGAAAAAAGTCAATAAAAGATTTAATTAAATTTGATTTTGATGGATATTCTGTTGGGGGTTTGGGAATGGGCGAACCTAAAAAAGATCAAGCTAAGATGGTTAGTTTACAAAGAAAAATTATTCCAGAAAACAAACCATTATATCTTATGGGGATTGGCAGTCCTGTTGAAATTATCGAAGCAGTTAGTAGGGGAGCGGACATTTTTGATTCTAGATTTCCAACTCAAAATGCAAGAAGAGGAACAATTCTTACTTCTGAAGGAAGACTTAGATTAAAAAGAAAAATGCATGAGTTTGATACTTTGCCTTTGGATAAAAATTGTGATTGTATGACTTGTAAAAATTATACCCGGGCTTATTTGCGGTATTTATTAGTTCAAAAAGAGGGTAATGGGTATAGGTTAGTAACGTATCATAACTTATATTATTTAATGCGTTTAATGGAACGTATTCGTGAATCAATAAAACAAGGAACGTTTTCTAAACTAAAAAAAGAAATATTAAAAGCGTATAAAGAATAAACAAATAATTTATATATTATTTATTCTAAAGTTTGTTTATGGCTGTTGAAACAACTTCAAATCTTCTTTTACATTCTGCAAGAACTGGAGATTTAAAAGACGTAAAAAATCTTGTTGAAGATGGCGCAAATATTAATGTGCAAGAGTCAAAACATGGTTTTTCTCCTTTAATGCTTGCTTCTTTTAACAATCATAGAAAGATTGTTGAGTTTCTTCTTAATAATAAAGCACAAGTTGATTTAAGAGAAGAACATGGTCGAACAGCTTTGATGACTGCTTCAGCTAATGGGCATTATAAAATTGTTAAGTTACTTTTAGAGAATGATGCAAATTATGATTTGCAAGATAATGATGGGATTACTGCTTTAATGATTGCTTCTCAACAAGGTTATTCTAAAATTGTTAAATTGCTTGTAGATAAGGGTGTTGATTCAAGTTTGAAAGCTAACGATGGTAATCTTGCATATGATTTTGCTGTTGAAACGGGAAATAAAAAAATTATGGATTTAGTAAATTCTAAACTGCATGTTGATCAAGTTAGAGGTAATGAAACTTCGGGTATGAAAGTTGTTAAAAAAACTGATGATGGTGCTGTTGTTAAGAAGAACGGTAAATTGTTTAGGGTTGCTAATATTCCTTTAGTTCTTGCAGCTTTGGGTTCTTTTGCTGTTGGTGGTTTTTTTTGGAATCAGATGAGATTAAGTAAGATTCCTATTTTGCTTCCTCAGGCAGTTGAAAATGTTAAACCAAAAATGGTTATGGGACCAAAAGGTAAACCACTTCCTATACCTGATGTTAAAGTTAAAGTGGGAAAGTCTAAAATTAATAAAGCAATTGTGCAAGAGGTTAAAAAGGATGTTGCTGAGGAAAAAGATCATTTTAAGATGTTTAAGAATTTTCTTAAGGATTATGACCTTTCTGGTTTTAGTCCTACTGGTTTGAAACATATTGAAGTAAGTTTGAAGCGTCTTGCTTTGGCTTCCGATGCTCAAGTTGAGCGTAAGAAGCATGCTGATAAGTTATTAAAACAGGGCAGGATTAAAGAAGCAAGGGAAAATTATAATGCTTTGTTAAAAGATTTAGTAAAAGGGAGGGATTTTTTACGGGATACAGTTGTTGGGACTTTTTGGGATAATAATGTTCATACTCCTGATACTAATGCTTTTTATTCTTTTTTAAAAGACATGCTTGCTGCAGAGAATAAGTTAATTGTTGGGTTAAGATACGCTCTTAACGATATTAAATATTATGAAACTGGAGAGGGTGAGGGTTTTGAGGATTCACCAAGATTGTTAAATGAGAGAAAAGCAGAAAAAGAGATTGAAAAACTTTTTTTCCCAACGTATTGGAATTTATATAAAAATGATTATGTTGCGGTTAGAAGAGAGTTGGAAAAGCAGTTTCCAAAGAGTGCTAAAAAACTTTTGAAAATGTATGTAGAGTTTGTTGAAAATGAAAAACAAGATTATTTAAATTCTAACTTTATTTCTAAGAAAAAAGGAAAGGGAATGGTTTTAAAAGAACAGAATCAACATGCGGTTGATGTTTCTGTTGCAGAAACTGCTCTTGATTCTTGTGGTTCTAATTTTAAAGCTGCTGAGAAATACATAAAAGAGCTTTCTCCTAATAATAATGCTATTACAAAAAGACGTTTTAAAATTTACAAAAGATTAGCTTCTAAGAAAAGATAAAACAAATAATTTATATACTTCAGTTCTTATATCAAAATATGAAACTAAAATTTTTTGGTGCTGCAGGTATTGTTACAGGTAGTTGTCATATGCTTACATTCAACAACAAAAAGATTCTTGTTGATTGTGGTATGTTTCAGGGAAGAAAGCAAACTTCGCGATTAAATTATGAACCATTTAAGTTTGATCCAAAAGATATTGATGCTGTTTTTTTAACACATGCACATATTGATCATTCTGGACTTATTCCTAAACTTTACAAACATGGTTATAGAAATAAAATTTATTGTACTTCTGCAACTAAAGATTTGTGTAAGATAATGTTGGAGGATTCTGCAGGTATTCAAGAGTTTGAAAACAAATGGGATAATAGGAGGCTTAAACGTCAGGGAAAACCTCTTAGACAACCTTTGTATTCTGTTAGTGATGCTAAAAAGTGTATGAAGCTTTTCAAGGGCTTGCCTTATAATGAATTAGTAAAAGTATTTGCTGATTTGGAAGTTGTTTTTCGTGATGCAGGTCATATTATGGGTAGTGCTATGGTTGAAGTATTTGTGTTAGAAAAAAAACCTAAAAAAATTGTTTTTTCAGGTGATTTAGGTCAGTGGAATGCCCCTATTATTGATGATCCTACCTGTTTAAAAACTGCAGATGTTGTTGTTTGTGAATCTACTTATGGTGGCAGAACACATGAACCTATGAAGGCACGTGATAAACTTTTAATTGATTTAATAACAAAAACGTATAATAATAAGGGCAAACTTATTATTCCTAGTTTTGCTATTGAACGTACGCAAGAATTGTTATATACTATTAATAGAATTGCAGAAAAAAAGCTTATTCCAAAAATTCCTATTTTTGTTGATTCTCCTTTGGCTATTAGAGCAACTAAAATTTTTCAGAATCATACTGAGAATTATGATGATGAAGCTGTTAACATGTTGGCGGAAGGAGATAATCCTTTTGAGTTTCCAATGTTAAAATACACACTTAAAACTGAGGAATCTAAAGCTCTTAATGAGATGGTTGGACCTGCAGTTATTATTGCTGCGTCTGGTATGTGTACGGGTGGAAGAATTAAACATCATTTAAAAAATCATATGGGTAAACCTAATACTACTATTTTCTTTATTGGTTTTCAAGCTAGGGGGACCTTGGGAAGAAGAATTAGGGATGGAATTAAGTTTGTTAAAATTTATGGTCAATCTTACAAAATTAATGCTAAAATTGTGGATGCAGAAGGATTTTCTTCTCATGCTGACCAACCCCAATTATTAAAATGGCTTAATTGTTTTCAAACCAAGCCTAAATTAGTTATTGTGCATGGGGAAGTGGACGAACAATCTGCTTTAAAAAAAGCATATGGTTCTGGGCATGTTGCTAAATTATTTGAAGAAATAGAACTTTAATATCCAAACCTTTTTTAATAACCCAATTATCTTAGTTATATGATTAATACTGAAGTTATTATTGTTGGCGGAGGACCTGCAGGTTCTAGTTGTGCTTTGAAATTAAAACAGGCAGGAAAGGAGTGTATAATTCTTGATAAAACCCTTTTTCCTAGAGAAAAATTGTGTGCGGGTTGGATTACTCCTAAAGTTGTTGAATTATTAAATCTTAAAGACTATTCTGGTTTGTTAAAACTTGAAAATATTAATATAAGTATTAAGGGATTTAAAAAAAAGTATAAAACTGGACAATCTTCAATTAGACGATTTGAATTTGATGAGTTTATCTTAAAAAAGTCAAAAGCAGATGTTCATAAGCATGATGTAAAAGAAATAAAAAAACAAGGCAATAAATATATTATTGATAATAAATATTCTTGTGATTATCTTATTGGTGCAGGAGGTACGTATTGTCCTGTAAAAAAAGCTTTTTTTAATGAAAATTCTAAAAAGAAAGATTTAGTTGTTGCAATGGAACAGGAATTTAAATATGATTCTAATAAAGGGTGTCATTTGTGGTTTTTTGAAAATAAACTTCCTGGTTATTCTTGGTATGTTCCTAAAAAAGGAGGTTATATTAATATTGGTATCGGCGGTTCATTTAAAAAAATAAAAAAGCAGGGTAAAAATATAAAACAATATTGGGATGAGTTTATAAAAAATTTAGAAGTGGCTGGTTTTATTAAAGATGTTAAACTTAATCCAAAAGGTTACGTTTATTATTTAAGAAATAATAATGAATGTAAAAAAGATAATTGTTTTCTTATTGGTGACTCGTTAGGATTGGCAACAAAAGATTTAGGAGAAGGAATAGGCCCCGCTATTGAATCGGGTTTTTTAGCGGCCAATGCAATAATTAATAATGAAGAATATAAAGTTAGTAATATTAAGAAAAACAGTACGCCTTTTTTTATTTCAATTATTCTTAGATTAGGAAAATTATCTTTCTGATTCGTATCCGTTTCTTATCCCATTTTTTGATAATACTATTTGCCATAACTGGCCGTTATTACGTGTTCTAAATGAACCTGCGCACATAAGTAAGTAATATCTCCACATTCTATGAAACGTTTTTCCATATTGTTCTTTATGTTTTTCCCAGTTTTTATTAAAATTATCATACCACACCATTAATGTTTTATCATAATCAGATCCAAAATTATGCCAGTCTTCTAAAACTAATTTTTTATCAAATGCATTAGCCATGGTTGGTATTGTTGGAATTGAACCGTTTGGAAAAATGTATTTTTCTATCCAAGGGTCAGTATATTTATTTTCTGAATTTTTACCTATTGTGTGGAGTAAGAAAAGTCCATTTTCTTTAAGACAATCATTTACTAAACTAATAAACTTCTTAATATTTTTTGGACCAACATGTTCGCATAGACCAATTGATGCCACTTTATCATATTTTCCTTTTGCTTTTCGATAATCTTCTTGTTTTATTTCTACGGGTAAACCTTTACAAATTTTTCTTGCATATGCTACTTGTTCTTTTGAAATATTATATGATGTTACATGAACTCCATAGTTTTCTGAGGCATATTTAGCAAATCCACCCCATCCTCCACCTAACTCTAAAACTTTTTCTCCTTTTTTTAATTTTAATTTTCTACATACTAATTCAAGTTTGTTTTCTTGTGCTTTTTCTAAATCTGTTGTGTTTTTAAAATATCCACAGGTGTATTGCATTCTTTTATCTAGCATGTCTGAATAAAATTCATTTCCTAAATCATAATGTTGTTCTGCTACTTTTTTTGATCTTTTTTTGTTTTGTAAATTAACAAATTTGGCTTTTATTAAGGGAAATATTGCATTGATTGGTTTTATTTTTTTATTTACTTTTGCTGAAAGTAATTTGTCAAAGAATATATCTAAATCTTCACAATCCCACCAACCTTCCATGTATGCTTCTCCTAATCCAAGAGAACCTTTTGCTAATATTCTTGAGAAAAGTTTAGGATTATTTACGATTATGTCTCCTTTTCTTTCGCCATTAGTTTTTATATCTGATAATGTAAGAAGTTTTTGCATTAATTGTTTCTTTTTCATTAATTTAAGAATATTGAGGTGTTATTTAAATATTTTGTTTAAAGTAAGCTTTTTAACCAAGGAAAAATTAAGCTAAATAATAATAATACTAATATTATCATTGATATCATCATCCATTTTTTATTTGCTTTTGTTTTATTTTTACATATTCTTTCTGAGGCAGTTTTTACCATTCTTCCGCCATCTATTGGTCCAATAGGTAGTAAATTAGCTAATCCAATAAAAAAGCTTAGTAAGCCTATCCATTTTAGTAATCCTCTTACCCAAGCATATATGTTATACCATATTTTATTAACATTATTTTTTACTTGTAATTCATTTTTTATATTTGAGATTCCAATAAATGCTTTTCCTGTATCTGGACCAGCAACAGTAGTTATATTATATTGTCCTTCTTTTCCCCCTAATGTAATCTTATCTCCCACTTTTACACAACCCATATTGTCCATGAATTGTTGTACGCTATTTATTGAGTTTCCATTCATATTATTTACTACAATTCCTTCTGGTAAAATTTCTGAAGGGTAACCTTCCATTTTATCAAATGTAAATCCGTTTGGTTCTGTTAATGCTCTATCTGCTGGTGCAAATACAAACATGAATACTAAAAGAATAAGTAATGCCGTTAAGATGTTAGCAAAGGGTCCTGCTGCAAAGATTGAGTATTGTACAATATCATCTTTTTTATTCATCTCTTTTTCTTCAGGTTCTACAAATGCTAATGGAATTAAGGGAACAATGATTGCAAAAAATCCCAGTCCTGAATTTTTAATTTTTACGCCATGTGCTTTTGCTACAATTCCATGAGCAAATTCATGTATTACTACTAAAACAAATAATGCTATAATCCAATACCAAAATGGTAAGAATCCAATGCCTGGAATGGTTGTTTGGGGGAGTACTAATGCAACTCCTGCTTGGGTTGCCGGTTTTATGATGGCCACAATTACAGCTTGTATTATACTTACTACAATTATAACCATTCCAATAAATCCAACACCAATCCCAATGTAGCCTAATAGTTTTATCCATTCTTTATATTTTTTAGAAATTTTATTAATAAATTTTAATCCAAAGTTAGTTCTATATAATCCCGCATATAATATTGGAAATAATAGTTTTTGTAGTTCTAATCTTTTTTTATTTTTTAGTATTATGATGCTTAGAACTATTACAAAAACTATAAGAGATATCCATTGAAAATCTAA
>CAYRWJ010000001.1:11118-27932 GCA_964427985.1 uncultured Methanosarcinales archaeon | reverse complement strand
TAATATCATATTTTTTTAACTAAATTAGAAGTATAAAAAGGTTTACTTTTTTCTTGGAGAACGTAATTTTTTTGAATTACATTTTCTACATTTAATTTTTCCAATTACTACTTTCATTGGATCTGCTTTTATTGTGCTTCCACACTTTTTGCATACATATCTTCTTGAATAATTTCTTATTATTGCTTCTTCAAATTTTGCCATTATTCTTTTACCTGTTTTAGTACTTTATTATCCATTATTTCCCAGTAAACTACATTTGCTCCGGCTACTGCACTTTCTTTAAGTTCTTCAGGAATATCTAAATCAAATGTTTCGTATGTTTCTGAATCCATTACGTTTGCTTTATTTCCAGTTATTGATAATACTTGTGCTCCTTTTTTTCCTACTATTGGAACATCAATGTGATCGTGTCCGGGTGCTACTACCACTCTTTTTTTCCCATCTATAAGTCCAACTCCGGTTAGTCTAACTTTTGCATGTCCATGTTTTCCGGGTCGTGAGATTTCAACACTAAATACTTTACATGCTGAACCATCAATAACAACATAATTTCCTTTTTGAAGTGTTCCTATCCCCACAGGTTTTGTATCTCCCATACTTTATAAGGAAAACAGCGTCTTTATAAAGCTTTCCTTCACTTTTTTTTTTCTAGTTATTTTAATTACTTTTTTTATTTTGTTTTCTATTTCTTCTTGATTCTCAAATTCTTTTTCAAGTGCTTTAAATTTTGGTGTATGATATCGCATTTGTCCATTTTTGCTTTGAAAACTTTCTTTTTTATGTAATAATTCATGGTACATTACGTATTCCATTATGTCTGGATGTTCTTTTAATATTGAACTTATTGTGATTGTATCGTTGTGATAATTATACACTCCTAATTGTCTTATTGATTCTTGTCCAAATTTCATATTTGGAAGTTCAACTAGTTCATTAAAATATTTTTTATTAATTCTATCAAAGCTCTCTTTCAGAACAGACTCAACGTTTGTAGCAGGAGTATATTTTCCTAGGTTTTTAACAAAACCTTCATATAAATCAGTATAAAACGTATTTTTTTTGTGTTTAAACATTCGCATCAAAAGGTGTTGGATTAATCCGATTTTAATCTCGTCTCCAATATCTTTCCATTTTTTACTCATTCCTATCTCAATAATGTTTCCTCTGCTTCGGATATTAGCATTGTAATCTCCAAATTTTCCTGAATATTTTATTTTAGAAATATAATTAAATTCTTTTTCTGGATATAATTCCGTAAATGCACGTTTAATAATCATGTTAAATTCGTTTGACATTTCAAAAATTATTTTTTTTATTCAATGGAAACTTTTTCTGATATGCTTTGTCCTGGCATTCCTGTTTCAAATAGAACTCTTACTGCACCTTTATTACCATGAACAAATGTAACTTTACCTATTAATTCTTTTCCAGCAGGACTTTTCCATACTACTTTCTTTCCTATTAAGTCTTTAGCTTGGTCTTTATTTTTAATTTCATTAACTACTACAATCATTTGATTTGTTGTTTGAGTATGTCTTCCTCTCCTGAACGTAGATATTGTTCCTTCCATAACATGTAAGAAAAACAAACCCTTTAAAAAGATTCTGTTTTTCTCTATATTTATGATGATAACTTTAACTCAAATAAGAAAAGAACTTGAGTCTTGTAAAAAACCTTTATTCTTTTTTCATGATGATGCAGACGGTTTAGCTTCTTTTTTATTATTATATCGTTATGTAAATGAAGGACGAGGAATGGTGATTAAGACTAATTCTGGTTTGGATGAAGCTTTTGTTAGGCGTGTAGAAGAATATTCTCCAGATAAAGTTTTCATTACTGATTTTTCTAGGGTAAAAGATGTTTTTTTAGAAAATGTTAAAGTTCCGATTATTTGGATTGACCATCATCCAATTACTGAGGATATTGCGGATGTTTTAAAGATGAATAATGTTAAATATTATAATCCTAGAGTTAAAACTCCTGATAAAAATATTCCTGCTACTAAAATTTGTTATGATATTGTTAAACAAGATTTGTGGATTGGCGCAGTAGGTACTATTGGGGATTGGGTGTTTATTCCGAGTTTTATGAAAAAAGTGAATAAAGAGTTTCCAAAACTCCTTTCTAAAGATATTAAGATGCCGGGTGATGCATTGTTTAGTTCTAAATTTGGTTTGTTGGCTAGAATTTTTGCTACTATGCTTAAAGGCCAAATTAGTGAAATAAATAAGTGTATTAAAATTTTAACTAGAATAAAAAGTCCTGAAGAAATTCTTAATCAAACTACACCTCAGGGAAGTTTTATTTTTAAACGTTATAGTAAATTAAATCAAGCATATGTTTTACTTTTGGAAAGAGCTAAAAAACAGGTTTCAAAAGATAAATTGTTTGTGTTTTCATATACTTCTTTTGGTGAATCTTTTACCGGAGCATTATCTAATGAATTATTATATCTTTATCCGAAAAAAGTGGCAATTATTGCAAGAGAAAAGTCAGGAGAAATGAGATGTTCTTTGCGTTCTCCGCCTGAAATCAGTGTTAGTGATATGTTAGAAAAATCTTTGATAGGACTTGATGGAAAGGGAGGAGGTCATCCTCAATCTTGTGGGTGTAATGTTAAAATAGAACAATGGGCTGAATTTATTGAAAATATGAAACGTGAATTAAAAAAACAAGTAGAATAGTTTTATTATCTCGGAAATGGTAAATATGGGTGGCAAAGGTTTGCTATTATTCTTTTTGCACGTTCCTCAGCACATACCAAATCTCCAGGGAATAGATCGTTTGGTTGGTCAATTGCAAATTGATCGATCTGATTGGCGATACTAATTTTTAAAAATAACGTCTGGTCTGTTATGCCTCTGATTATTAAAACTTCTTGTCCCTGTGCTGGTTTTCTGTAAATAATGTTTACTTGACCAACTCTTCTTCTTTCAACAGTTGCATGTTGTTTTTGCCAAGTAGGAACGGGTATATCTACTCCAGTGCTACTAAGCGCACTATATAATCCTCTTAATTTTGTTGGCATGCTCCATAAAGAAACATAAATGACCTATAAAGCTTATGATTTTAAGGATGATTATTTGATAATATTGTTAATTTAAGTTAAATTTATAAATTACTTATATTCTCTTCTTAATACGCGCCAGTAGTCTAATGGCTAGGATAGCGGCCTTCCAAGCCGTTGATTCGGGTTCGAATCCCGGCTGGCGCATTTATATTTTAGATTGGTTGTGAACAAGAGGGATTTGTTCAGAACGAAGTGATGATATGAACTTTTAGTCATTAAAAGTTTGTTCAGAACGAAGTGATGATATGAATCCCGGCTGGCGCATTTTTTAAATGTCTTTTCAAAAAAAAGAGATAAATGTTGTAACTCAAAAACACAAGTTAGTTGTTTCTTGTTATTATGATTTTATTGAAGTTTCTAATGTTAAAACAAATAAAAAACTATTTTTAGATATGTGCAAAAAAGGATGTAAAAATTATGATAATAAATTTTGTTGCCCTCCTTTTTCTCCCGATTTTAAATCATATGTTGGGGAAGGAAAGGAGTTATTTGTAAGTATGTTTTTAATTAATCTTTCTCAATTTGATAAAAGTAATTATTTAGATTATCACAAAGTAAAAGTTGGGAATGTAATTTTAAAATCAAGAATTGAAAAGATTATGCGTTTGTTGGAATCAAAATTAAATACTAAGTTCCTTGGGACTGGTTCTTGTAGATTGTGTAGAACGTGTCAAAAAAAGAAAAATTTATCTTGTAAATATCCTTCTAAAATGCGATGTAGTCTTGAGTCTTTAGGGGTTGATTGTAATGATTTATCTAATAAATTGTTTAAACTTCCGCTTTTATGGTATAAAAAAGGAAAACCGATTGAATATACTGCAGTGCTTGGTGCAATACCTTTAGATAAAAACAATTCTAAAGAAAAAATAATAACTTTTTTTAATAATTATTTAAAATCAGTTTAAATCATTTATTTTTGTATTAAACACAAAATTTAAAAGCTTAGTTTTATTATTTGTAATGTAGGGGGATAAAATGACATCTGAAAAATTAACTTGTGATGAAATGTGTTTTTTAAAAATTAAAAAAAACAATAAAAAGTTAGAAGATGACATCTATGATAATAAGTGTAAATGTTAAAAGGTGATAAAATGAAAACTGAAGAAAATTTAAAAAAAGCTTTTGCTGGCGAGAGTCAAGCAAGAAACAAGTATGATTATTTTGCTAAGGTTGCTAGAAAAGAAGGGTATCATTATATAGCTAAAATTTTTGAAGAAACTGCATTAAATGAACAACAACATGCAAAGGATGAGTTTAAACTTTTAAAGGGTATAAGTAATACAAAAGATAATCTTAAAGCTGCTATTGAAGGTGAACATTATGAAACTTCTGATATGTATCCCCAAATGAAAAAGGATGCTGAAGAAGAGGGTAATGAAGAAGCAGCTAATCTGTTTCAAGAGATTAGTGAGGTTGAAGAAAAACATGAAGCTCGTTACAAAAAACTTCTTACTATGTTAGAAAATGGAACTCTTTACAAAAGAGATAAACCAATAAACTGGAAGTGTTCTAAATGTGGTTATGTTCATACTGGAACTGAACCTCCTGAAGAATGTCCTTCTTGTAAACACGAAAAAGAATATTTTGAACCTGAATGTATGTGTTTTGGAGATAATGAATAAAATGGAAAAAAATGGAATATATAAATGTGAAGTTTGTGGTAATGTTGTTTCTGCTATTGAAGCTCAAGATGGTACGTTAGTTTGTTGTGGTCAGGACATGGTTATTCTTAAAGAAAAAACAAGCGATGAAGGAAAAGAAAAACACGTTCCAGAAATTAGTATAAGTGGTGATAAAGTTGTGATTAATGTTGGAAGTATTCCTCACCCAATGGAAGATGCTCATTTTATTGAGTTAATCCAAGTTATAAGGAATAATAACATTATTGCAGAAAAAAGACTTAGTCCGGGCGATAAACCTCGCGCAGAATTTTGTTTAGAAACTGTTGATAATGTTAAGGTTAGAATCTTATGTAATGTTCATGGGTTGTGGGTTTCATAAAAACTTAAAGTAACATTTATATATTATTAATATAATAATTTTGTATGAAATTATTAATCTTATTATTATTTTTTGTTTTATTGTTTTCTTTTGGTGTTTTTGCTTCTTCTTATGTTAGTGTTTCTGTTGATGAGGTTGAGGTTGGTAGTGTTGTTAATGTTTCTTTGGTTCCTGAGGGAAGAGGTTTTTATCGTAATGTTTATCTTTGTAAGGTTGGTGGTGAGGGTTATCGTTATCCTTGCGGTTCTGGTAATTTTTATACTAATATTTATTCTCGTGCTTCGTATTCTTGGAGGATTTCTTCTTCAAAAAATGTTGAGTTTAAGATTCCTTTGGGATTAATGGAAGATGATTATTTTTTTGCTGTTTATGATTATTCTTCTCGGTCTTATGTTCATTCTAATTCTTTTAAGATAAGCCCTCTTAAGTTTCCAACTATTGTTACTTGTTCTAAAAAGAAGTCTTTTTTTCATTGGGGTTCTTGTAATCCTTCTTATTGTGCTATTCGCGGTATGGAGTCTGATCCTTCGAGGAATTGTAGGTCAGTAAGTTATAGTTGGGGTAGAAGAAGTAGAAGAAGACGTATAAGTTATGCTATTGAGTATTGTGTGAATTCTTTTGTTTCTGAGTGCGAGGTGGGAGCTTCTTGTCCTTTGAGTTTTTGGAATAGGTATTCTTTGGTTTCTGTTGATGCTTGTTCTGAAAATAGGGATTCTGATTTGGGTAATCGGAAGCATGTTGCTGGTTTGACAACGGGTTTAGATGAGACTGGTGTTTTTGTTACTCATGAAGATTTTTGTATTAATAGTACTCATGTTATGGAAGGGGTGATTACTGATTGTGTTGTTGAGTTGGTTCCTGTTGAGTGTCCTGTTAGTTGTGATGTGGATAAGGGTGCTTGTTCTACTCTTGTTCAATTTTCTTGGCCTTCTAGTAAGGGGAGTGAGGTGGTAGAGTGCGATTAGGTTTAAAGCTTTTACTTCCGTTGATAATGTTATTATTAGTCCCTTTTGTTTTTGCTGATGATTTTGATGTTCAATTTACTAAGGGTTGGAATATGATTAGTTTGCCTGTTGAGTCTTTGTCTGTTTCTGATTTTGATGTGGGATTACGTAATGCAGGTTGTTATGTGTATCATACTACTTTTTGGGGTTGGGATGCGGAACGTCGTTCTTATTTTCAACCAACGATTTTGCGTTCAGGAGAGGGTTATTGGGCGTATGCTTATTCTGATTGTGATTTTTCTATTTCTGGAACTTTGAGTACTTTTAAACAGGATATTAGTGTGGGTTGGAATTTGATTGGTGCTCCTGTTGGAAATTATTCTTTGGAAGATCTTTTTGAGGGTTGTGGGGATATTGTTGATTATGGTTGGGAGTATAATACTAATATTAATGATCATAATGCTTCTTTTTATGATTCTGTTTTGTTTAATGAAATTTTAGAACCTTTTAATGCGTATTGGGTTTATTCTCGTGGTGAGTGTTATGCTCATGAACCGGCGGATATTAATGTTAAGAATCCTAATTTTTATTCTGATAAGGAAACGTTTTTAGTTTCTGGTTCTGATTGGCATAATGTTCTTCCGTTGGTTCCTTTAACTGTTTGGACCCAACAAGAAGAGGACGAATCAGATTGTCAAAGAGGTTATCTAACCCCTGAAAATGTTTGTTTTTATCCTACTTTAACTTTTAGTGAAGAAACTTATGAAGATAAAATTATTGAGTTAGATGCTGAAAAGATTTTAGAAGATCACTATCTTGATGCTGTTTTAATTCCTAAAAAAATTCCTATTTTTGAGCAAGAGGTTAATAATAAATCATTTTCTGTTACTTTTAATATTTCTGAAGAATTATTAAGTATTGTGGGAGATGAGGGCAATGATGATTGGGGCACTAATCATTTTACTTTTATTGTTGAGGGAATAAGACCCGAACCTTTTTCTAGTAATGGGGAAGAAAGGGAATTTGAAACACTATTTGAAGATGCTATTAATGTTAATGGGGTTTGGGAGGACATGCATAATGTTGACGCTTGGGGAACGCGATTTAGTATAGAAAGACAGCTTCGAATTAGTTCTTGGGAAGATTATGAGTTAAAATCAGTGGGTAATGTTATTTTCTTTGATGGTGTTGATTCTGATTATATTATTACAAGCGTTAAACTTTATTTTGGTAGAGATTATCTTTCTAAAGAGTCCGGTGATGATATTGCTGATGATTGGATTTATATAACAAATAAAGGGTGTGATTCTTCAGATTTGTGTATTACTAATTTATCTATTAACCAGACTAGTATAACTCCTGGAGAAAAAGTTTCTTATTCTTATGTTATTGAAAACATGAGAAATGTTCCTGTTGATTTGCGTGAAACTGATACTTATAGATATGTTTTTAAGTATGGTAACTACATTAATAAGTTTATTTCTCGTTTTGATTACGTTGATGTTGAGTTTGGTTTGTTAAATCCGGGAGATGTTTTTGATAGCATGTCTTTTACTGGTAAAAATATGTTAGCAGAAGATGAAGCTTTCGATGCAGATTCTATTATTTATTTTTTACAACAGTATTCTCCAACTGAATTAAATTTGTTTGGTTCAACTCCTCAGAATTTGGATGATTTGTTAATTGCTGAACAAGATTTTGGTGCTGGTTTAACTGAAGATAAAATAAATGTTATGTCTGTTTCAGATTATTTTAATTTTTGGGATAATTATAATGATGTGGTTTATGTTGAGGCTGATTATGAGTTAGCTTTGTTAGCTTCTAGTTATGCTTCTTTACTTAATGTTCCTTTAGTTATTGAGAATACGGTTCAGGATAATTCTTCTTATTTTGTTGGTGTTAATGTTATTTGTGTTAAGAATAATAATTCTGTTTTAAATCGTTCATGTACTGAAAATTATAATCTTTTAACTTTACAAGATAAATATTTTGAATTAACTCAAACTAATAAGTTTATTCTTACTAATCCTTCTGATTTGGACATTTCAACAAATAACTTTTTAACTCCTAAAAAGTCTTCTAATGATTTAATTAATCTTTATCAAGGTAATTCTTTATTGTCTCCATTTTTAGCAAGTGCTAAGCATGAATTATTATTAACTTCTGCTTCAACTGATGCTCAAGTAACAAATAATAATTTAAAATATGATTTGGCTCATTTTTCTCCAACCCCTTCTGCTTATTTTTGTGAAGGCGGAGATGATTGTTCATCTGGATTTAATCTTGAGAGCGCAGACTTATCTTTTAAAGAAAATTTTTTATCTTTTAATCTAGCTTCTGAAAGTAAAAGCAAAGATGTTGGGGTGCGGATAGATCTAAATTCTTATGACTTTTTTATTGAAAATGGGGAATTTCCTGTAAACTTATTTGTGTTTAATGATGGTGAAGAAAACTTGTCTGATGTTTATGTAAACATTTTTGTTGCTACTGAGAGAAGTTATGATCCTTATCTTAATAAACCTAGTTTTAATAATAAACAAATTATTGCATCAACTCTTATTGAAAAACTTGAATCTGGTAAGTTTTTGGAAATGTTTACAGGGTGGGTTCCAGAAAATACTGGTCTTTTTTATATTGTTGCTGAAGTAAGTTCTTCAGGAGATGTATTTGTTGAAAATGATGTTGTTTCTGAGTCTATTCAAGTGCGTCGGGAAGGAGCAGATTTAACTGGATGGTGGACTGGTTTGCGGGAGAATATTTATGTTGTAAATGAAACTAATACTTTAAATGCGGTTGTAAGAAATGTTGGTACTGAAATTGCTAATAACGTTTCAGTTAATGCGTTTGTTGCTTATGATTATTATAACCCTGTTCCTGTTGAAGATTTGGGAATTGTTGAATTGGGGTCTATTGATGTTGAGACATTTTCATATTTTAGTTTTAATTGGACTCCTTTAAAAAAGGGAATGCAGTTTTTAGCGCTTAACATTTCAAGTTCTGATGATGTCGAATTAAGTAATAATTTGATTATGGAATATGTTGAAGGTATGGGTTTTAATCCTGAATTTGAGGGATACTTTTACTCCGAGAAGTATAGTGAGTGTGTGGTTGGTAAAGAAAATATTCTTTATGCAAATCTTAGAAATGTTGGGGGGTCAACTGCTGAAAATGTTAATTATACTTTTTATTATATGCAAGACGATGTGAAAACTGTTATTGAGAAGGGCATGTTAGATGATATTACTTCAGGATATGATGAAAGGTGGAATGTTAATTTTATTCCTCAAATAGAGGGAAATATTAATATTTTTTTAGTTGTTGAATCTTCTAATGCTGAAACTTTTACTTATTCTCAATTTTTTGAAGTTAGACCAGTGGGTCCGGATTTTGATATTTACCCTGTTAATTATGAGGTGGTGGGTGTTGTTGATGAAGAATTAGAATTTTTTGTTAACGTGTATAATTATGGAACTGAAAGTTCTTGTGTTGTTAACATTTATCAAATAGATTATATTAATGGTTCAGAACAAGTAAACCTGCTTGATTCTTCAGAATTAGACTCTTTTATTGATAGAAAACTGGTTAATTTTTCTTTTATTCCTCAAGAATTTGGGGAAATGAATCTAACATTGGAAGTTGTTGCGGAAGATGATATTAATCAGAAAAATAATGTTTATTATCATAATGTATTTATTTTGTCTGAAAACGGTCCTGAAATGTTAGTATATGGAGTTGACAATTTTAGAAATAAAGACGGTTTAGAATTGTTTGATGTTACTATAAAAAATAGGGGGACTCTTTCTTCAGGTGATTTTAATATTTCTTTTTTTATTGATAATGATTTTTTGAATACTAGTTTGATTTCTTCCATTAATCAAAGAAATAAAAAAGTTATTAGGTTTGAACATGGTGCTTTGGTTGGGACCCATGAAATAAAAATTGTTTTAAATATTGATGATGTTGTTGAAGATAATAATATTTTTTATCAACCTATCTCGTTTTATGAAAAAGGAACTGTTTTATTAGATTTTTCTGATTATGATAATAATTTTACAGGGAATTATATGTTTGGTTTTAATAATGGTGAGGCAGACATACAAATGTTTGGTAATGGTGGGTTTTATCCTCTTCTTGGTTCTAGAGAGTTAGAACTTGAGTTTTCTGATGAGTTTAATGTTTTAATGTTTCATCAGCAAAATATTGAGGGGGCTGAGTTTATTTTTTATTCTATTTTTGTAAATTCCCAATTTAGTGATGAGATGGGTGGTGTTGTTGATAGAGTTTCAACTAATTTTGTTACTGATGAATTTGAATTAGTTGATATTTTTGTTTTTGATGTTGATTGGGATTATGAAATAGTAAAAATGGGTTTATTTTCTGATTCTTCAAATTATAACCCTGATTCTTTAGCTCTTTTAGATCTTTTTTATTGTACTGATTGGAATTTTGAAAATGTAAGTTGTGATGTTGATTGGGAACGAACAAATTCAGATATTGATTTTGGAAATTCTATAGAAGTTGAAGCCGAAGTAGAATATGCTGAAGCTTTTGCTATTGGTAATTTAATTTCTCAACCTGCACAAAGAGTTAGTCTTTCACAAGAACAAGATGGTCTTCCTTCACCCTCTTCTCAACTGTCGCAACCTTTGACTTCTTCTTTACCCTTTTCTCATAATGTTAACGCGGTTAAAACAAGGGACCTACTTGAAAATGAAATTCAGGTAGGTTATTTAAATGATTTACGGGTTAGTTATGATGTTTGGATTAATGGTTTATTTTTTGGTTGTGAAAATAGTACTACTGAGTTAGATGTTTATTTTGATAATGAGTTTGTTCGTAAGGTTGCTGTTGATTGTTATAATCTTGATGATTTAACACTTTCTGGAGGTAACATCCCTGAATCAACCCGTTTTGATTTTACAGCTGATTTAATTGGTCGTTCAGGTGAGTTTGAGTTAAGATTTCCGGATGTAAAATTATTGTTGAATGAAAATGGAAGAATTCTTGATATTTCAAGAAGTATTAAAGCAAATGGAAAATATATTGGTTATGATCCTATTTTTGATTGTGATTCTTTTGATGATTGTGAAATGACCGATTTGCAAAATCTTCATGTTGATGGATATGTTGCAGATTCCACTTCTACTTTTTCATTTAGTAATGTTGATGTTTCTCAAGATTATTTTATTTTTACTGAATCTGTTAATGAAAATGATTATTTAATGAAAGTTAATGGTGTTGATTTGGAACTTTCTACTGGTTGGGGTGCGAAAAATTATTATGAAATTCCTTCTTCACTTGTTCAAGAAGAAGTAATTGTTCAAATAGATAAAGCAAGAAGTTATGTTGATGATTATGAAGCTTCGGTTTATTTAATTCCTAAGTCTGATTTGTATCTTACCATTTTTGGTTCTGATGATGCTATTCCTCAGTCTGAGTTTATGTGGCGTTATACTGGTGGTTGGGGTTATGATATTAAACGTGCTTTAGACCCAACTTTGTATGCCGACCTTTATGGTAACGACCTTCCTGATATGGCGGTGGGTAGAATTTTTGGTATTACTAATTCTGATGTTTCTTCTTTTGTTGCGCGGGATGTATTGTATGATAAATTAGTTTTAACTGATAATATGAAGTTTATGGCTAGTTCGTTTGATAGTTCTATTGCCGATTCTGATTTACGGGCGGATGCCTTATCTGATGTTGGTTATAATGCAGTTTCAGTTACTAGTGAAGAGGAGTGTGCTAATTTTGAACCTTCTGAATGGGCTGAACAATCTTTGATTAGTTATGATGATCATGGTAGTTCTACTTGGGCGGGTATTGATTCTAAGGATATGCCTTTATTAACGAGTTCTATTGTTATTGATAATGCTTGTTCTACTTGTTCTTATATGCATTCTAATACTGTTTGTGCTATGGTTTTAAGAAATGGCGGTCTTTCTCATCTTGGTGCAGTTAGTGTTGCTTTTGGTGGAAACAACATGTATTATGGCACTACTAATGACATTTATTATAATGATCTTAATCAAGGTATTGCTTTTAGAAATTCATTTGAGTATGGAAAGTACAAATATCAAACTAGTTTGATTGGAGACCCAACTTTTGACCCTTACAAACCTTATTTATTGGAGAAAGATTTACCAAAGTGGAGTAGAAATTAAAATGAAGAAATTAATATTATTCGGGATTGTAATTGTTTTATTATCTTTTTTTGTTAGTGCTAATGTTAAGTTAAATGTTAATAATGATAAGTTTTCGTTTGGTGATAAAGTAATTGTTGAGTTAACTATTGACAATCCTTACCAATATGATGCCGAGTTTGAAGTTCATTCTTTGATTTCTTCTTCAGATAGAGATTTTATTCCTAGACAAGAATTTAAACGAGTATCACTTGATGCAGGCAAGAGTAACAAAATAGTTCTTTATTCTTTTGTTATTGATGATAATTTTAAAAAAGGAGATTATAATGTTAATGTTGAGGTGTCTTCTTCTCGTGGAAAAATTGGAAGTGATGGTTTTTCTTTTGAAATTATGAAAGGTACTGAAGTTTTTGATTTTGATGTTTTTGCTTGTAAAGATTTTGCGTGTTCTGAAAGATCCAATACTTTTTTGGTTGATGATGAAATATTTATTAATTATGGTGCTTCTGTCGATGTTGAACTTGATGCAGTTTTGATTAAAAATAAAAGAAAAAAAGAGATAACTTTGCCTTATTTTTTAGGAAATCCTAAACTTGGAAATTATGTTGTTGAGGTTATTGCGTTTAAAGAGGGGTATAAAACTGAAACTGATAAATTTCAATTTACTATTTTGAAAAGTCATGCTGATTTTTCTGAAAAAAGTGTTGTTGGAATTGTTGATTCTGGTGACAGGCATTCTATTCCTGATTTAGAAGAACAACTTTACAAGAATAATTATCTTTTGACTGTGTTGTTGTCTATTGTGTTAGTTGTTGCGGTTATTTTTCTTCTTAATTTTGTTTTGAAATTAAAAGATGGTGAAAAGAGTATGATTCTTAATCTTGAGAGTTATATTTTAAATGCTAAAGCTCAGGGTTTTAAGAAGGCTAAAATTAAGCGAGTTCTTAAACGGAGTGGTTGGAGAAGTGAGGAGATTGAACGAGCGTTCAAATTAATTAAAAAATGAATCTTTCAATAAAAACCATTGTTATTTTTATTATTGCATTAGTAATTTTGGGTTTGATTATTGGTTTTGTTGTACCTAAGTTTAAAACAACTTATTCTCAGTTTGTTGTTGAGCAGAAAGAACCGTCTCCCCCAGTCCCAAATATGATTAATCAGTTAACAATTTCAAGAGAGTTAGTTAAAACAGCATCATTACAACCGATTATTAAAGCAAGTCTTTACAATCCTTCTGTTGAAGATTGGAATATTGTTGAGCATTGGGGGGTTTTATTTAAAGGGTGTGCCGAATTTGATTCTGTTTGTTTTATCAATACATCTAATGAGTTATGTGATGAGTTTAGTAAAGATGTTGATTGTTTATCTGCTCCAACAAATGTGCCTGGTGATGGATGTTTGGTAGTTGATGGTAGTGATGGCGACCCCGATTGTGCTCCTTCTGAGATTAAACTATTGGTTTATTGTGGTGATGAATTAGTTGGGGAGAGTTATGTTCAAGATATTCCGTCTAATGATTTCAAAACGTTTACTTTATTGCTTAACATTCCTCCAATTTTTGAAAAGAAAGTTTTTCATCAGTGTTTTATGAAGTCAGTTTCTTCTGAACCTGTTGAAAAAGAATTCTCATTATATCTTGAAAAATAAAAACAATTATAAATATTAAATCTTATTATATTATATGGAAATATTATATGGTGTTACTGGAGTGGGAATGGGTCATGCTATTCGTAGTAAGATTATAATTCAGCATTTATTAAAAAAAGGACATAAAGTAATTATTTTTTCTTATGGTCCTGCTTTTGAATTTTTAAAACATAATTTTAAGAATGTTCACAAACTTGAAGGGTTGGAATTATTTTATGATAATAATGTTGTTCATGTTTCTAAAACATTGCTTTTAAATTTGATTAAGTATCCAAAAAAGTTTTTGTTGAACCTTCCTAAATTTCTTAAGTATTCTCCTCAGTTTGTTATTACTGATTTTGAGCCAATGACTTATCGGTTTGCTAAGCGTAGAAAAATTAAGGTTATTGGTGTTGATAACATTAATGTAATAAAAAAAATTAAAAATCCTAATTTAAAAAACAAAAAAGCTAAGTTTTTAGCTAATTTGGTTGCTTCAATAATTACTCCAAAATGTGATTATTATTTAATTCCTTCTTTTTTTAAACAAGCTAAGTATCCAAATATTAAGGTTTTGCCTCCAATTTTAAGACCTGAAATAATTAGGCTTAAACCAAGAGTAGGTAAACACATTTTGGTTTATTTAACATCTAAAAATTATGAAAAACAATTACTTAAAATTCTTCCTAAAATAAATAAAAAGTTCATAGTTTATGGTTTTAACAAATCATTAAAGACAAAGAATATTACGTTTAAGAATTTTTCAGAAAAAGGATTTATAAAAGATTTAAAAAATTCGCATTCTGTTATTTGTTATGGTGGTTTTTCATTAATCTCGGAAGCATTATATCTTAAAAAGCCAGTTCTTACCCTTCCTATTAAAGACCATTATGAACAATTATTAAATGCTGATTTTGTAAGATCTAGTAAGTTTGGGATTTCTTCTATTGAATTATCTTTTAAGGTTCTTAATTCTTTTTTGATTAAGTCCGAAACTTTTAGAAAAAACCTACTTTCTTATGGTGGGGTGGGAAATAAAGAATTGTTTAAAGAATTAGATGCTTTACTCAAGTAACACTTTTTTTAATGAATTTTTTGAATTTACTAATTTTGTTAATAATTCTTCATAATTAACCCATTTATATTCTTGTTCAAATAAATCGAATAAATACATGTTTTTTTCATTAAATACTAAGTAAATAAAACTTCCTTCAATATATTCGTTTTCAGGGATTTGTATTACTTTATCGCGTCGCATGTCAAACATTACCTCTCCTGATTGTGGTTCGATTAATAATGCACTATTAATTGATTTTTTTATTCCTTCTTCTAATGCGATATCTGAAAACGCAAGTAAACAATGTCCACTTATTTCCCAACTTTCTTTTGGTATTGCTTTTGTTTCCCATGGTTTTAAAGGTAGGTTGCCACAAATTATATAATTGTGTTTTAGTTCAAATTTGTAATCTCTTGAATCTTTTATGAAATATTCTTCTCTGTTTTCAATAAAGTGTTTTTGTCCTTTTGCGGGTTCATATCCTATAAATGTTATGTGTTGATAATCTTCTTTTTGTTGATTACATTCAGTTTTTAAATAATTAATTTCTGCATTTGTTAATAATGATAAGTCTTCACAATCTCCTCCTTTGTTTTCATAAATTGAATTTAAGTCTTGCATAAAATCTTCTTTCCCTAGTTCACTATCATTTAAATATTTAATACTATTTTTTTCTTCATTGATGAATGGAATACAACTTAGTTTTATTTGGCATTCGTTATTTTCTATGTGTATGCAATATTTGCGTAAACCAATTTGTACTCTAGAATATGTTAAAACATTGTCAATATTTGAGTTTGTGTTAAACCAGTTTAATGAGTCGGTTATTCTTCCTTCAAACATTTCTGTTTCGGCAAGTATGTTGTAAGCTTCTACTCTGAGAGAATCATAATTTTCTGATAATTGTTCTTTTTCTGTTTCTAATCTTTCTGTTTCTCCTTCTATATTTCTTTTTTCTTTTTCTATTTCTTTAAGATTGTTCCCTAAACTTTTTAGTTGTTCTTCTTTTTCATTTATTTTTAATTGTAAAACAGTTAATTCTTTTTTAATGCTAGCTCTTCCGCTTGCAAAGATGATAATTGTTACTAATAAAACAACAATAAGAATTGCAATTATTGAAAGATAACTTTTTTCTTCCATATACTCTTTTTTTATGTGTGTGAGTATAAAAAGATTTTGATAACCTTTATATATTCTTTTGCTTGTGTTTGTTTCTATGGAAAATGTTTTGATTTTATGTGCACATCCTGATGATGAAGTTTTTGGGGTTGGCGGGACTATTGCTAAATATGTTAAGGATGGAATTAAAGTTACTAGTGTTATTTTTTCTTATGGAGAAAAAGCCCTTCCTTGGTTAAAACCTGAGGAAGTTGTTAAGATTAGAAAGAAGGAGAGTTTGAAAGCTGCTAAAGTTATTGGAACAAATGATACTATTTTTCTTGGTTTGAAAGAAGGAAAGATTAGTAAAGCACCAAAACAAGTTTTAGATGAATTAAGTTCAATAATAAAACGTATTTCTCCAAATAAGATTTTTACTCATTCTTTAGATGACCCCCATGCTGACCATCGTGCAGTTCATAGACTTGTTATGAAACTTTTAAGAGAAATCAAATATGAAAATGATTTATATGCTTTTGATATTTGGAATCCTGTCTGTTTTAAACAAAGAAATTCACCAAAGTTATATGTTGATATAACAAAAACATTTAAACTTAAGCTTAGTGCATTAAAAAAGTTTCAAACACAAAATATTCAAGGTAGGTGGCCTCTTTTACCTGCGGTTATTTCTAGAGCGTTTATTTATGGTTTCATGAGTAAGCATCGTTTTGCTGAACGGTTTGTTAAGCTTGATTTGTAGGCTCGACTGAATTGTTTTGAAGGAGACCTACTTCGCTTCGCATTGGCGAAAGAATGCTGAGTAAGCATCGTTTTGCTGAACGGTTTGTTAAGCTTGATTTGTAGGCTCGACT
>CAYRWJ010000001.1:0-11018 GCA_964427985.1 uncultured Methanosarcinales archaeon | reverse complement strand
GGTTAATTTTTCTTTTCTTTAGAACTATACTTTTAAACTAGTTACTTTGCTAATGCCGTGTTCGTTCATGCTAACACCATATAAGTTATCTGCTTCGTTTATCATTGCGTTATTGTGTGAGACAACTATGTATTGTGCTCCGTTACAATAACTACGCACTAACTGTGATAACTTTTCACTATTATGTTTGTCTAATGCTGCATCTACTTCATCTAATACGTAGAATGATGCTGGTTCGTGTTCTTGTATTGCAAATATGAATGCTAATGCAGTCATTGTTTTTTCTCCACCAGATAAGCCTCTAATGTCCATGAATTTTTTCCCGCTTAATTTTACTCTGATTGCCACGCCTGCTTCAAATGGATTTTCTTTGTTTTCTAATTCTAAAAATGCATCTCCTTTTGTACTTAATGCGTGGAATTTGTTGATAAAGTTTTTATTAACTACTTCAAAAGTGTTCATGAATAATTCTTTTTTCTTTCCTTCTATTTCTTCCATTAAATTCATTACGTTTTCTTTTTCATTCATTAAAATATTTTTTTTGTCTACTAATTTGTGGAATTCTGTTTCTACTTCATTGTATATTTCTAGTGCTCTCATGTTTATTCCGCCTAAATTGTCTTTCATTCTTTCAAATTCATTTATTTCTTTTTTTAGTTCTTCTTCAGTTTTGATTATTTTGATTTTCATTTCTTTATATTGGTCAAAGTCTTCCATTAGTCCAGAGTATTCTGCATTTACTCTTGCTTCTTCTAGTGAAATAGTATTCATTTTATGTTCTGCTTTTCTTCTATTTTCATCTATTTTATCAATGTGATTTTCGTTTTTATTTAACTCTTCATTCGTTTGATTTCTCTTATTGAATAATGCTTTAAATTTTGAATAAAATTTCTTTTCTTTTTCTTCTTTTTCTTTAATTTCGATGTTTTGTTTTTTTATAATCTCATCTAGATTGCTGATTTCTTCTGAAAAGGCGGTTGTTTCTTTATCGTGTTGTTTTAATATTTTTATGATGTTTTCTTTTTCAGGTTCAAATATTGAGTCTACTTGCATATTTAATCCTTTTATTTCTGATTTTAAATCAGTTATTTCTAAATTAGTTTGTTTTCTTTTTTCTTCTAGTGTGTTTAATTCTGCTAGAACTGTTGGGTTTCTTAATTCTGATATCTTTGTTTTAAGGCTTTGTTTTTGTATTTTTAGTTGGGCTAAATCTCTATTTTTGTTTGTAATATTATCATGTATTTCTTCTGCGCTTTTTTCTATTTCTTGTATTCTGATGCCCATCTCTTTTTTTGAGTTTAGGCTGGATTCTAAATCTGCATCTTCTATGTGAAGACTTTTTTCCATTTTTATTATTTCGCCTTCTAATTCAGCTTTTCTTGATCTTAATTTTTGTATAAATTCTTCGTTTTCATCTCTTTGTCTTGTGATTCCATTAAGTTCAGCGCGTAAGTTTCCAACTTTTTCTTCTAAGTGGAGTATGTCTTTCCCAACTTCTACTTCATTAAATCCAATACCTTTTCTTTTGCCTCTGAATCCACCTTGCATTGCGCCTGATATTTCCATCACATCACCTTCTAAAGTTACCATCCTTGCTTTTCCAATTCCTATTCTTCGTCCAACTTCTACGGTGTTTACAATTATTGTGTTTCCAAGTACGTAAGAAAATGCTTTTTTGAATTTATTATCAAAACTAACTAAGTTTATTGCTAAATCAATAACTCCATTTGCTGATTTTAAATTATTTACTCCTTGATTGATTTCAACTACTTTTATTTTGTTTAGTGGTAAAAAGGTTGCTATTCCATATTTTTTTTCTTTTAAAAATCTAATACATTTTGCTGCAACATTTTCATCTTCTACTATTAAACTGTTAATTCTTCCTCCTGCTGCTATTTCAAGTGCAGTAGAATATTTTGAGCTTACACTTC
This sequence comes from uncultured Methanosarcinales archaeon, assembly GCA_964427985.1. GTDB lineage: Archaea > Nanobdellota > Nanobdellia > Woesearchaeales > JABIAG01 > JABIAG01. The sequence continues at coordinate 9,087 of CAYRWJ010000001.1, read as the reverse complement.
CTAATTGAGATACAGTTCCGTAAACTTTTCCTAATTCTTTATTATCTAATATTCTTTGAACTGCTTGATTTCGCATTGATACATCTTTTAATCCGGCTTGTCTTATACTTAATTTAGATAATTCTTCTTCATATGCTACTAATTCGCGTTTTATATTTATTGAAGAAGCAGCCAGTGTTGAATCATTATTTATTTTTTTGTTTAATTCTAGTGTTGCGTGTTTAAATTCTTCTTTTTTTCTTTTTAGTTCGTCAAGTTCTTTTTTGTGTTCTTTATCTATTTCTTCTACTTTTTTTATTCTTTCTTCTACGCTTCCGCGCATAAATTCTAATTTGTCTTTTTCTCTGATAAATTCTTGTTGTTTTTCTCTTAGTTCATCAATTGATTTTTGTAATTCTTCTGATTTGGAATCAATATCTTCTATTTCAGTGTCTACTTGTTCTAAACCTTTTCCTAATTTGTTTTTTTGTTTGAATGTTTCAATGCTTGAGTTAACTTGTTCTTGTTCTTTTTCTTTTGTGTTTATTTCTTGTTGTAATCTTGTTTTTTCTTTTTCAAAGTTTGTGATTTTGTTTTTTATTTCTTTGTGACTTTCATTTAGTTGTTCTCTTCTTTGAGATATTCTTTCAATTTCATTTCTGCATGAATTAATTCTTTCTCTATTTTTTGCAGTGTCTATTCTTAATGTTTCTAATTGTTTTGAAAGTTGAACTTGTTCTTTTTCTCCTTTTTGTTCTATTTCTTGTATTATGTCATTTAGAATTTTCTTCTTTTCTTCATTTTCTTTTTTTAATCTTTCAATTTCATTATTGTATTTTTCAAATTCAGTTGTTGCAAGTTTTTTCCTTCCTTCAAGTTCTTCTTTTTCTGCTTCTTTTCTTTCAATTTGTATTTTTAGATAGGATGCTTTGTTATGTCGTATTTTGTCATTTAATTCTTTGTATTTTAATGCTTGGTCTCTATCTTTTTTTAGTTCACGTAGATGTGTATTTTTTTCTTTTAGTATGATTTCTGCACCGTTAAGTTTCTCTTCAACTTTATCTAATTCTCTGATTGCTTTTTGTTTTTTTTCTTCGTATACACTTATTCCCGCTATCTCCTCTATTAACTTTCTTCTTTTTTCTGTTGGCATTTCTGTAAATTTTATAATGTCTCCTTGTAATACTATGTTATATCCGTCTGGATTAATTCTTGCAGAAGCGAGAAAGTCAAGAATTTGGTTTCTTGTTCTTGTTTTATCGTTTATCTTGTATCTTGAACTTCCTGTTTTTTTAATTATTCTTGTTATTTTAACTTCTTCTTCAGGAGATGGAAAAATTTTTTGTTTATTATCAAAATAAATACTTACTTCGCCTTGTGATGCTGGTTGTTTTTTTTTTCCGCCGTTGTAAATTAGATTAGCTGATTTCTCTGCACGTAATGCTTTGGCACTTCCTTTTCCTAATACAAAGCATAAACTGTCTAATACATTGCTTTTACCACAACCGTTTGGTCCGAGTATGCAATTGAAGTCGTTTCCAAATAGAATTTCTGTCTTGTGATTAAATGATTTAAAACCTTTCATTACCATCCTATTTATCTTGGTCATCTGCATAATTTAAACAGCTAATTAATTTATAAACTTTTCTATGATTAACTTGAAAAGTTTATGCTCAGAACGAGTTTTCTTTTGAAGTGATGCAGTATAAACTTTTCTATGATTAACTTGAAAAGTTTATGCTAAAGAATGAAATTAAGTAAAAAAAATAAAAAAATAACTTATTTTTTGTTTGCTTTTCGTTTATATGCTGCATTTCGGCTTGGTCGAACTTTTTCTGCACCTTTACCTTTATTTCGCAATCCACGATTTTTTCTTCCTGCAGAGGTTAATCCTCTTGTTGAACGTCCTTGTTTAAGAGAAATCCAGTTTAATTTGTTATTAGCAATTGTTGCAGGGTGAGTTCTATCAACTAAAATTATTTCATACCACATATTTTGTCCGTCTTCCGCTACATAATATGAGTTTAATACTTCACAGTTGATGTATTTTTTATTAGCTCGCATTTCTGCAATTTGTTGATAATTCAGATTTAATACTTTTTTATGTCTGTATGCTTTAGGTCGTCTTCCACCAGAAACTGCAGGTCGCATTCTTTTTTTTCTAGCAACTTTTTGTCTTACTATGATTATTCCTTGTTTTGCTTTATAACCTAGACTTCTTGCTCTATCTAGTCTTGTTGGTTTCGGTATTCTAACTGTAACTGGCTCTTTTCGCCACTGAATTAACCTTTCTTTCCATAAAGAATTCTCTTTTGGCTTTTTCCAAGCCTCTCTTATATATTTATATACGCCCATTTTTTTTTAGCCTCCGTTGTTATAATTTATTTTTTTATGATTCAGGCAAGCTAAGCCCACATCTCATACTCTCTAGAACTGATAATCTATTTAAAAAGGTTATTATTTTATTCCAACAATCTTTAAATACTACCTTTGTTTAATGTGATTTATGGAAAAAGAAGTAGTTAAGTTAAAAATTGATTTGCCGTTTCTTAAGTTAGAACTTTCTGGAGATCCTTCTAAATATCTTGTTGAAATTAGAAGAATAATTATGGAGTTGAATAAATTTGCACTTAATGAGCTGGAGTCTGATGCTTTAGAAGAACTTATGCCTTCTTTTGGATTACCTATTTGGAAATTGTCTAATGAACTTCAAAAAAATGAAACGGTTATGAATAATATTAATGAACTTTCTCAGATTGAAGATGGTGTTTTGGTTAAAAAAACGTCTTTAGACAATATTAATGAGATTACTGATACTAATACAATTTCAAAATTAAATGTTAAAGAAATTTCAAAGTCTGTTTCAACTTTGTTTAATGATGTAAACAAAAAGGACATTAATTTTGCAATAGTTCATGCAATGGGAAATCTTCCTTCTGATAATTTTTCAATAATTTTTGATCAGGTTAAAAAGCAATTACCTAATACAAAGATTGAAGCAATTAAAACTAAAAAAGAAGTTCTTGGTAAAACTGTTATTGAGTGTGTATTGTTTGGCACATTTCCTGAAGAAGAATGATTAGCTTTGAGGGTTACTTTGATTATGAAAAGTAATTTCAGGAGGTTCACTTTCTAGTTCAGGAGAATTTTCAGATAAAGGGAGTCTTCTTAATTTATATGTTTTTATGACTTCTGTTGCATTTAATAAAGTTGCTCCAATTGCAACAAGTGAGTAGGTGCCGTTTTTATCTATTATGTAACTTACTGCTAATCCTGCACCTACGCATGTTGCTGTGCCATGCAATGCTAATTTCCAAATATAAGTTCTTTGATTCATCTTTAAGCTACTGCTTTCTTCATAGCTTTGTTCAAATACTTATTTTTAAGTCCTAATTTCTTAGAGAACTCTTTGTATCTGTTCCGGATTGTTACTTCAGTTACATTACTTACCATTGCTACCTTTTCTTGGGTTCTTTTTTCCCCATTCATAATAGCTGCTAAGTAAATTGCTCCTGCTGCAATTGCTTTTGGAGATTTTCCACTGTTTAATCCGTTTTTCTTAATGCTATCAATTAATTTCAAAGCTTTTGTTTGAGTTATTGGACTTAAGTCTAATCTGCTAGCAAATCTATGTACATAGTTTATTGGGTCTGCAGGCATTAGTTTTATGTCTAATTTTCTCATTACAAATCTGTAATTTTTACCTAATGTTTTCTTATCAATTCCAGCTGCTCTACATACATCATCCATTGTTAATGAACTATCATTTATTCTAGATGAAATATATACTGCTCCTGCAACAATTTGTTCTAATCCTCTTCCTTTAACTAATCCTTTTTGAACTGCTAAAGTGTAGATTCTTGCGGATTCTTCTTCAACTGCTTTTGATAAGTTTAGTATAGAACTTATTCTTTTTAATTCTGATAAAGCTAATTGTAAATTTCTTTCAATTGCTGTGCTAACTCTTCTTTGCCATTTTCTTAATCTAAAAAATTTATCTTTATTTCCTAATTTGTAGATATCGGCAGAACTTCCAATTTCGGTTCCTAATCCTCTATCGTGTTGGGTGTATGTTAAAGGAGCTCCCGCTCTTCTTTTTGTTTGGTCGTTTGTGTCGTGTTCTGTCCATTCTGGTGAAAAATCAACCATTTTGTCTTCTAGAACTAATCCACAATCTTTACAAACAACTTCTCCTTTATCTTTGTGATGCATTAAAGTTAAACTTCCGCATTCTGGACATTTTTTCATTTTAGATTCCTCGGTTTAATTTAATTACTCGATTTTTCACCCCCAACAAAGAGTAAAAACTCAGTCCTGTTTATAAAGCTTGTGTTTTTCCCCTCTTTATTTTAAAAAGATTCCCGAATATCTTTATATACCAAATATATAAGAAATGTTTGTTTAAGTGTTAAATTTGGTTTTAAACTGTTGGTTGAACATATACCCATGAGCTATGATAAGGGTGTGGTCGTTTTTCTCTTTCTAATCTGTAACTTTTATTTTTAGTTAAAAATCGTCTTGTAATGTTTTTCATCCACTGTTTTTCTTCTGTTCTTGGAATATGTTTTTTTTGTAATTCGGTATTTAGTGCATGTATGAAGTTGCCTTCGTCTGGTTTGCGATAAATTCTGTCTGGTTTGATTGGAAAGCAAGTTTCAAATGCTTGTTCAAGACAGGTTAGAATTGGTTGTGGAATATCCTGGGCCATAACTTTAGATACTCCTCCGTTTTTTATAAAAGTTTTCAATTAAGAACATAAAAATATTAAAACACCAAGTTCTAAATACAACAATGGAAGAACACTTACTTAAAATAAAAGAAGCGTTAAACAAACATTATTCTATAGTTATTGGGGTAAATTGTGAAATTGCTTATTCTGGTAGAGCAGAATCATTTTTACCAAAAGGAGACCGGATTATCTTAATAAAACAAGATGGAACTTTACTTGTGCATCAACCTACGGGAAATAATCCAATAAATTATATGAAAGAGGCGGAACACTCATTAATCATTGATAATAATGAACTTTGTCTTCAGTCTAAAAATATAAAAAATAATGAATTTCTAGATATTAAAATTAATAAATTACATTTCCATCAAATTCATTCTTTGGAAGATGTTGAAAAGATTCAAATTCAGGGTACTGAAAAGGATATGGCTGATTTGATTATTAAACAACCAACATTAATTTCTAAAGATTTCAAACCTGTTTCTCGAGAAGAGCAAACTAAGTATGGTTTTATTGATGTTCTTGGACACGATAAAGATAATAATTTAATTGTAGTGGAATGTAAACGTTATAACGGAGACCTGGCTGCAGTAACTCAGTTAAGAAGATATGTTGAAAAACTTCAAGATTCAAAAGGAGTTAAAGTAGTAAAGGGCATTCTTGCTTGTCCAAAAATGTCTAGTAACGCAAAGAAAATGCTTAAAGATTGGGGTTTCAAACATGTTTCTGTAAACCCCCCCAAATATCTGGAAAGATACGATAAAAAACAGAAAAAACTTGGAGAATATTAATTTTTATAAATTTCTTTTCTATGTCCTAATTCAATAACAAAAACAATTAACTTTTCTTCTTTTATGTCAATTATAATCCGATAATCTCCTGATCGCAAACTAAAATATGAAACTCCCACTAGTTTTTTTGCATATGCTTGTGGACGTATTCTACATCGTTCAAGTATTTTTATTATTCTTTCACTTATTGTTTTTTCAAGTTTTTTTAATTGCTTTAAAGCAAGAGTTGATAGTTCAACCTCATACATTATAACCCTAACTCCTTTTTTACTTCTTCAAGAGTATGAACTCTTCCAGCTTTAATATCTTTTTCAGCTTCTTTTATATTTTTTAGAGTTTCTTTAGAAAGTTCCATTGTATCTTCTAACAGGTCCCAAATAACTTCTTCATAACTTTCTTTGATGTGCATTTTTCTTTTCTTAAGTTCTTCTAATAAATCAGTACTTATTTGAATTGTTGTTGCCATAGCAACCATATAACTTGTCATATTTATAAAACTTTCTATGCCTCTTCAACAATAAACCCTTCTACTTTTCCAACCCTAAAACATGATTGATTACTTATAATATGTTTAGAGTCTAAATCAATAAATAAAAATTCTTTAAATTTTCCTTTAAAATCAGTATCAATGTTTTCTAATAATTTAATAACCTCTCTCCAGTGCATAAATTTATGTTTTATTGTACCTTTTTTTATACATACGTTAATGAATGTCATGTAAGTTTGTCCTTTTTATTCTTAATAAATTCTTTCTAAGAATTTTCGAAAACTTTTCATCTTTTCTGAAAGATTTTCAATAAGTTTTTAAATTAGGGATATAAATTAATAATATGAATGTTTGGGCTTATGCAATTATTAGTGCGATTATAGTAAGTATTATTTCTTTGGTTGGTGTTTTTACTATTGCTATTAGTATTAAGAAACTAAAAAAAATGGTTTTTTATATGATTAGTTTTTCTGCAGGTGCGTTATTGGGTGATGCATTTTTACATTTAATTCCTCATTCTATTGAAAATGGTTTTTATATGAATATTTCTTTTTTTATTTTAACTGGTATTCTTGCTATGTTCTTTATTGAAAAAATTATTCATTGGAGGCATTGTCATGAACCTACCTGTAAAAGTCATCCCCATCCTTTTGCTATTATGAACCTTGTGGGAGATGTAGTTCATAATTTAATTGATGGGTTGATTATTGGTGCGTCTTATCTTGTAAATATTCCTTTGGGTATTGCAACTACTTTAGCAGTAATTTTTCATGAAATTCCTCAAGAAATTGGAGATTTTGGAGTTTTGATTCATGGTGGTTTTTCAAAAGGTAAAGCAATATTTTATAATTTTGTTACTGCATTATCTGCTATTTTGGGAGTGATAATTGCTTTAATTATTGGTTCAAAAATTGAGTCTATTGCTCATTTTTTAATCCCTTTTGCTGCAGGTTCTTTTATTTATATTGCTGCTTCTGATCTTATTCCAGAAATGCATAAAGAACAAAGATTTTGGCGTGGTTTGTTACAACTAACTTTAATCATTTTGGGTATCTTGGTTATGTTTGGAGTTTCATTTTTGGAATAATTATAGTGTGTTTTAATAAAGTCTTAATCAACAAAAAATATATAAACGCATTAATCAAAAAAAAGAGTATGTCTGATATAAAAACTGATGTTGAACAAAATTTTGTAACTTTTTTGCGAGAAGCTAAAGAGTTAGGGAAAAACTTACCTATTGAAGAATATGATAAAGTAATTATTGCGGGCATGGGTGGGTCTGGTATTTCTGGTGATTTATTACAAATTATGTTTCCAAATATTATAACTATCCACAATTATTCACTTCCTGAAAATGTTAACAATAAAACGTTAGTTATTGTTTGTTCTTATTCTGGAAACACTGAAGAAATGATTGCTTTATATAATGAAGCAAGAAAAAAGATTTGTCAAGTAATTGTGATTACTTCGGGGGGGAGATTAAAAGAAAAATCGATTAAAGATAAAGTTCCTTATGTTAAAATTCCTTCATTTATTCAACCTCGTGCATCTATTCCGTATATGTTATTACCATTAATGAACGTTTTACAATATGAAATTCCAGATGTGAGTAAATTAATAGAAACATTAAGGAGTCAAAAAATAAGAAATAAAGCTAAAGAGTTGGCAGAAAAGTTGGTTGATAAAATTCCAATTATTTATTCTTCAAAAAAGATTTATGCAGTTGCTTATCGTTGGAAAACTCAATTTAATGAAAATACTAAAATTCATGCATTTTCTAATGCGTTTCCAGAACTTAACCATAATGAAATTGAAGCTTATGAAAATTTAGTGGGTGATTATCATATTATACTTCTTGTTGATGAAGCTGATTCTTTGAGGATTAAAAAAAGAATGGAAGTTATGAAAAAGTTAATTATGGAAAAAGGAGTATCTGTTACTGAGATAGCAATTACTGGTAAAAACTTATTTAGTAGAATAATCACTGAATTTTATTTAGGTGATTTGACTTCAATTTATCTTGCTGAAAAATATGAGATTGATCCAACCCCTGTTGAGTTAATTGAAAAATTTAAAAAACAATTAAAATAAAATTAGAACAAAAATGGATATACAACAAATAAAAGAATTAAATGAGATGACCAAGACTTTACAAAAGCATGGTTTAGCTAATAATTCTGAAGAAGGGGCAAAAATGGCAGAAGGAATTTCTGATGCAGATATTCCTGAAAAAGTTTCGGGTGAAACTATTTCTAAAGAATATATTGAAATAATGTTTGAGAGAAATAATAGAAAGATTTCAGAATATATCTCAAGTTTAAAAGAAGAAATTGCTGATTTAAAGAGCAAACTAGGTATTCTTGAGCAGAGTATCCCAACTCATAAAAATTATTCACAAGAACCAGAAAAGATCGAGATTAAAGAAGACTTGGAAGAAGTTAATAAATCTGTTGATGAAAAAAAAGATTCTAATAAAGAAGAAAAAGAGATTAAATCAGAGAAGAGAGATAATGTTATTCGAAAAGACGATGTTAAAAACGGAAGTAATCCTGAAGAATTAGATGGGGTTGATGTTTCTGTTGAAAACATGTTTTATTATGGGAATAAGTAAAAGAACACAACAATAATTATAAATCCCGTTTCTAAATAAAAATCATGCTTATTAAAAAATTAAAGCTTAATAATATTAGAACTTATTTAGATGAAACTATCGAGTTTCCAGAATCTTCAATTATGCTTTCTGGTGATATTGGTTGTGGTAAATCGTCAATTTTATTAGCGATTGAGTTTGCATTGTTTGGGATTTTGCGGGGGGAATTGTCTGGAGAGTCATTATTAAGAAAAGGTTCTAGCGATGGAAGTGTTGAACTTGAGTTTAATATAAATAATAAAAATTTAATAATTAAAAGAACTCTTAAAAGAACTCCTAAGGGCGTGCAACAATCTGCAGGATATATTGTTGAAGATGATATAAAATCTGATGCTACTGCGGTTGAATTAAAGACTAAAATTCTTAATTTGTTAGGTTATCCCTCATCGTTACTTACAACATCAAAATCTTTGATTTATCGTTATACTGTTTATACTCCTCAAGAAGAGAT